>JARHZW010000063.1 GCA_029264685.1 Candidatus Limivicinus sp. | reverse complement strand
ATTCTTCCCGGCGATCCCGGCCGTGTGCCCTCTATTGCGGCGCTGCTCGACGATGCAAAAGAGGTTGCCTACAACAGAGAGTACAGGCTTTGGACAGGCTTTTTGCTGGGCGAAAAAGTCACCGTCTGCTCCACGGGTATCGGCGGCCCCTCCGCTGCAATCGCCATGGAGGAGCTGCACAAATGCGGAGCGGATACCTTTATTCGCACCGGTACCTGCGGAGGGATTGACATAAATGTTCAGTCCGGGGACATTGTGGTGGCTACAGGCGCTGTGAGATTTGAGCATACAAGCTTTGAATATGCGCCCATGGAGTTTCCCGCCGTGGCTGATTTCGGAATAAGCCAATGCCTTTGCACGGCAGCTAAAAATCTGGGTCTGCCTCTCCACACAGGCGTTGTTCAGTGCAAGGACAGTTTTTACGGTCAGCACAGCCCCGAAAGCTCTCCTGTGTATTATGAGCTTAAAAACAAGTGGGAGTCATGGAAGCGTCTGGGCGTAAAGGCCAGCGAAATGGAGTCTGCGGCACTGTTCGTGGTCGCTGCCGCTCTTGGCTGCCGCTGCGGTTCCTGTTTCCATGTTATTTGGAATCAGGAGCGTGAGGCTGCGGGACTTGACCAGAAAATGAGTACGGATACTTCGTCCGCTGTCCGTGTGGCTGTTGAGGCCATGAAGCTGGTCATTGAAGAGGACAGGAAAGCAAACAGCTAAATTTCAGAAAACAGGGAAATACCTGCTTTGCAGCTTTCCCGTTTGCAGAATATAAAAACGGTTTCACCCGACAGTGAGACCGTTTTTTTTTATATATAAGGGCAGGGGAGAGATAGGAAAAATAAATGCTGGGGGTGAGGAAAATACAGAAGCGTATATTAAACCTGATTAAAGCTCTGATTTTGAAAAGAGTTGCCTATATGGAAAAATTTAGTTATAATAGTGTATAAACAGGTGAATTTCAATATAAAAGCACAGCTAATATGTAAAAAATTACCAGTTTCTTCAAGCCCTTGCTTACCTACGGAGAATAAAAAGCTATAGAGAGGTGCAGCATGAACATACTCTATAATAATGAAGAATTATTGCAGCTTATGAGCAATCTATGCGTTCTTACAGGCATCCGTGCCAGCATATACGATGTGAACGGAAAGGATGTGTGCCTTACATATGAGCGGCAGCCGTTTTGCGAGCTGATGAATTCAACTGCCGAGGGGCATCAGCGCTGCGTGGACTGTGATATGAGGGAGGTGGCCAACTGCGCCGAAAGCGGAAAAATCCATTTTTACCGCTGCCACGCAGGTATATGCGAAGCTATCATTCCGATTTGCACTGATAAGGTGCCTATTGCTTATCTGGCATTTGGGCAGTTCCTTGACAAAAGCACCTATGAAAAGCAGTGGCAGAACAGCCTGAAAAGTCTTGATTGGTACACGGGAGATATTGAACTGCTGCACAAAAAGTTCTGCAAGCTTCACCGCTATTCGGACAATGAAATCAGGGCTTATGCGGAAATCCTTAAAGCGCTTGCTTCCTATATTCAGCTGGCGGGAATGATTCAGATGGCGGAGCTGACGGACATTCAGCGTCTGGATCTGTATCTGGAGCAGCATTATATGGAAAAATTGTCATTGTCAACAATTTCCGATGCTCTTGAAATCAGCCGTACTAAGCTGTGCGCCCTTGCAAAAAAGCTGTCCGACGGGAAAACCCTGTCTTATCTTATCGCCCGGCGGCGGGTTGAGGCGGCAAAAAGACTGCTTTTAAAGTCCGACGACCCCATATCCGTGGTGGCTGAATCGGTGGGAATTCCCGATTATAACTACTTTACGAAGATTTTTCGCAGTATTACAGGGCTTACTCCCAGTGTGTACAGAAATAAAAACCGTCATAATGCATAAAAAATAAAGGAAAATTTCTTGCAAAACTAATAGAATTGAGCTGTCTGCACATTTTTAGAATTATATTTCTAAAATATGTACTATTTTACTATTAAATTCGGTTCAACATAAGTATAATGAATTTAAGAGCTTTGGTGTACAGTATTGCTTTATGATATTAAAAGACAGCAGTATTATGTACAATGCCAAAGACGGGGAAATTTAATAGTAAGGAGAAACAACAATGAAAAAAATTCTTGCACTGGTTTTAATGCTTGTCATGGTTCTTTCTATGGCAGCATGCGGATCAAAGGCTCCCGACACTCAGACACCTGCGGACGCTCCCGCAGATGCTCCTGCCGATACTCCCGCAGATGCTCCCGCATCCGGCGAGAAGGTGTCTCTGGATGTCATCATCTCTCAGTACGGCAACAAGACTGCCGACTGGTGGAAGCAGTTTGAATCTGATTTTGAGGCTGCAAACGCAAATATCGACCTGAATATCGAAATCGTATCATGGAACGATATTTACTCCGTGGTAAATACCCGTATTTCCACTAATTCCCAGCCTGACATTCTCAACATCAGCGGTTTTGCAGATTATGTGGCTGATGACCTGCTGATGCCCGCCGAGGAGTACATCTCTCCCGAGACCAAGGCAATTCTGGTTCCCTCTTTCTGGGAGTCCAACGCCATTGACGGCACCGTCTGGGCAGTTCCCATTCTGGCCTCCTGCCGTGCTCTGTTCTGCAATCAGGACATTCTGGATCAGGCCGGTGTGAAAGTTCCCACCAACTGGGACGAGGTTATGACCGCCTGCGCCGCCATTAAGGAAAAATGCCCCGGCATTACTCCCTGGGGTCTGGATATCTCCATGGATGAAGGTCAGGCCGCTTTCTCTTACTACGCATGGAACTTCGGCGGCGGCTTTGTTGACGAAAAGGGCGACTGGGCTCTCAACACCCCCGAGAATGTTGCGGCAGTTGAGTACATTGCAAAGCTCTACAACAGCGGCTACTGCAATGCAAACCCCACCACCGATACCCGTTACCCCCTGCAGGATCAGTTCAACGCCGGTTCTCTTGCAATGATGATCGGACCTTTCAACATGACCACTGCCGACACTAAGGTAAACTACACTATAGCAGACCTGCCCACCAACAACGATAAGGCCGTTGCTCTGGGTGTTTGCGACCAGCTGATGGTATTTAAGGACGAAGAGGCCAAGGATCAGGCAGCCCGCACCGCAGCAATTACCAAGTTCTTTGACGCTTTCTACGAGGTTGAGACCTACGCAGGCTATATGGTATACGAAGGCTTCCTGCCTGCAACCACCAATGCCTCCGAGCTGCTTGCCAAGAGCGCAGACAAGTTTAACGACTGCAACGGCGCTCCCGGACGCAACGAGTTCTTTGAGAACTTCTGCTCTCTGCTTCCTTCCTGCCAGTTCTACCCCATGCAGAAGGCCGAGTGGATGGATGTCCGCAACGGTGTTGTTGATGTTGAGCAGCAGGTTTCCGTAGGCAGCGCAACTGCTCAGGACGCTCTGGACGCTCTTCAGAAGGCAGTTTCCTGATTTTAGCTTAACCAAGATGTATATTCAGAGGGGCCGGCCCGGTTCCGGCTCCTCTTTACTATTTGATTTTAACCAGGGGAATTGAAAAATTCCCTTTTTTACGGCAGTGAAGAGGAGGCGCAGCATGAAAGAAAGTCGTGTGCCGAAAAAACATAATACGCTGAAAAAAGTGCAGCCATATTTCTGGCTGCTGCCCAGCATAATCATGATGACCGTTTTCATCATGATACCAATTTTGTCAGTTTTCAGAATTTCCTTTTCCGAGGTAGGCCGTACCGGTAAAATAAAAGGCTTTAACGGAATTGAAAACTATATTGCCATTTTTGAAAAACCGGTTTTCTGGCATACCCTTATGAATACCCTTATATGGACGCTTGTAGTTGTGGGCATTTCCACTATTTTCGGCTTTATTCTGGCTATGGTGCTTAATCAGGAGTTTAAAGGCCGCAAATTTGTCCGTGCGGTCGTTATCTTCCCATGGGCCACGGCTCTCATTATCCAGTCCGTTGTCTGGAAGTACATAATCAATGCTGAGTACGGCTCTCTCAACGTTTTGCTGTCCAAACTGGGTCTTATCGACCATTTTGTGAACTGGACAAGCACTCCGGCGTCAACATTTGCGTGGGAGTGCTGGATAGGAATTTTTGTCACGGTGCCTTTTGTTACCTTCTGCGTCCTTTCCGGACTTCAGAGTATAGACACCAGCTACTATGAAGCGGCAGCCGTTGACGGCGCAACTTCATGGACCAAGCTTTTTAAAATCACCGTTCCGCTGGTTATGCCCAGCCTGACGGTTTCCACGGTTTTGAACATAATCTATGTGTTCAACTCTTTCCCCATCGTATGGACCATCTCCAAGGGAGCGCCTGCCGATCAGACCCATACTCTGGTCACTTATTTGTATCAGCTGTCCTTCTCCGAGGGACGGGGCGGTCTTGCTGCGGCGGTCTCTGTTGTGGGATTTGTAATTCTGGCCGTTTTTGCCGGAATTTATATGATTATGTCACTAAAGAGTGAGGAGGTAAGCTAATGGCAGGTTCAGCACAGAAATCAAGCTGGAAAAGAGTAGCTCTCTATCTCTTTGTCTTTATAGTTTGCATCGTCATTCTATATCCATATTTTGTAATGTTTACCACGGCGGCAAAGAACAACGATGAAATGTACGCCGCAAATCCGTCCATTCTGCCAAAGGTATGGCAGCTGTCCAACTTCATTGAGATCTGGTCTCAGGCGCCGGTGTTCAAGTTCTTCATGAACTCCATGATAGTTGCCGGCGGCGCCACACTTCTTGCCATAATCTGCGGTATTCCGGCGGCCTATGCGCTGGCCCGCATGAACTTCAGGGGCAAGGGCGTGTTCATGGGCGCTGTCATTATGAGCCAGATGTTTTCACCTGTTGTGCTGCTTGTGGGTATTTACAGGCTGATGGTGGATATGCACCTGAATAACAGCGTCTGGGGTCTGGTGCTGCTCAATGCGGCTTTTAATCAGGCCTTTGCAATATGGCTTTTGCGTGGCACCTTTATGTCCATTTCGGCGGAAATGGAGCAGGCGGCAAAAATAGACGGCTGCAACACCATGCAGGCCATGCTCCGTGTGCTTCTGCCCGTGGCAGCTCCCGGCATTGTAACGGCGCTTATTTTCGTGTTTATAAACGCATGGAACGAGTACACCATAGCCCTTACGCTTATATCCGATGCTGCCTATAAACCCATTACCGTTGGTATAAATGTTTTCTACGGCTTCAACTTTATCCAGTGGCAGTATCTTTTCGCCACTTCTCTTTTCGCAACCATACCGGTTATCGTGCTTTTCCTTCTTATCGAAAAGCATCTGGTCAAGGGTCTTACTTCCGGCGGCGTGAAAGGGTAAACAAAAAATTAAAACAGGCTTCGGTCTCTGTGCGTTTTGCGGACAGGGAAGTGAAGCCTGTTTTTTCGTGGTATGAAAGATAAATTAAGGGTGCATTTTTCGGGATATATGATATAATGCTTTTATTACGGTATAAAAATAATTTAGACTTGCAGATAATATAAGCTAAAATTTTGTTCAGTGGGGAGAGATGAATAGTGGGAAGAAAAACTATGCGGACCGTGGCGGGACTGCTTGCCGCATCAATAAGCTTGTCGGTTACAGGCTGCGGAACAGCACAGTATAGCTCTGTTTCCGAAGAAAAAAATCACAGCAGCACCTCAATATCGGAAAGATACGACAGCAAAGCTGAAAACGAAGGGATTATTGGAGCTGAAAATCCTTTGACAGAATCAGACATTGGCAACGGAATGACAGAACAGCAGAAAAATTCCTTTTCCATGCTGTATTATCTGGCTATAACTGCGGAGAAAATCCGCATTTCCAAAGATAACCGCCTTATTCTGGACGATATTTATTCTTCACTTCTAAATGACATCAATCCCGGCGCAATAGACGAAACTACTCAGGAGCACCTTAAAAATCTGAGAGATATTATTAAGTCTTATCTGGACATTTCCGTTAAAAGAGAGCGGCTGCAATACATTTATAATCAGGATAAAGCAGAAGCAATCAGAAATGCAGTGCCGAAGCCGCTGGCCGTGCTGTCGGTGGTCAGCTCATTTGATTGGAAAAAACTGGCTGCAAGTGTGGCCTATACTGTCGTAGATTCCTATAACAATTATAAGCTTGCGGAAAGCTCTGCCGACCGTGAATTTTTGCTAAGCGGCTGGGAGCTTGATGACGAGGAGACAGCTGCAATAAGGAAAAATCGTGAAAGAGCTTTTGATTACATGGTGGATATTGTTCAGGAGTACGATCTGGACGGCAAACTGACGCTGAACGAAAAGGCAATAGAAAGCTTTGCCGAAATATGCGCTATCGAGTCAATTCCGCAGAAGCTGCGCCGTCTGGAATCCGAAATCGGTACATACAGGCTGCTGGGAAATTACTGGCTTGAACTGGCTGAATGTTATTATGAAACGGAGCAGTACGAAAAATGCCTTGAATGTATAGACAGATATAATCAACTGTCTACCGGAATATACAGAAAAGACAGCAACTATGTGAAAATTCTTCCTAAAGCGATAGTTGCTGCTCAGGAATGCTGCAAGGGGGATACCTATATCTCTAAACTAAAAGGCTATGCGGATGCAATCATGGCAAATACAGACACGGACGAATGGTCAACCAGATACTTTGCGGCGCAGACATATCTGGAGCTGTATGCAAAAACAAACGATAAGGAGTTTTTGAGTTCGGCATATAATATTGCCTTGGATAATGTGACGGTGCTTTTGAAGGAGCAGCGGAAGCTTAACGAGGTTTACCTTCAGGATGTAAAGGAGACTGTAATTCAGGAGCCTGATTACTCGTTTTTGACCGAAGATGAGAAAAAGCAGGCCAAAGCGGAGTATAAGGAAGAGCAGAAGCGGCTTAAAGCGTATAACAAAGCGCTGCATGAGACCAGAAAAACGGAACTTCCGCCTCTGTATGAACCTCTTGCTTTGAATTGCGATATGCTTTTTGCGCTTGCCGGTAAAATGAAGATCAGCAGTGCCGAAAAGAAAAATATTGAGGAAATTCTGCAAACCCACAATAAGGGCACTTTTATTTCAGACCCCGTCAATTACCGTTATTCATTTTCTGAAATTCCCGATGACTACAGCCTTGAATTGGGTGTTGATGAAATTCTTGTTCCGGTCAATTTGCTGTCCACGGATGGGGAGCTTGTTGTGTCCGTGACGGATAAGAATAACACAGAGGTGTTTGATGACTTTGAGGTCAAGGCGGTTGAGCGAAAGGGAAGCACCGTGGATTTGTTTTTCGCCCGTATGAGCAGCGAAAAAATGAAAAAATACCAATGGACGGATTCCTCCGAGCTGACAGTGAAAATCTTTAACAGGGATGAAAATGATCCTTTTATATTAAAATACAGGGTCTCTGAGATTCAGGAGCGAAAGCTTTTGCCGGACAAGGTGGTGTTTGACAGGCTGTGAAGCGAAAAATAATTGCAATTCTGTTGCTGCTGACGGCGGCGTTGAACCTTTGCGGATTCAAAAGAGTCTGTAAAAATTCAAGCTTCAGCATAGAATTTATTGATGTGGGGCAGGGGGATTGCGCTCTTGTAGAGTGCGACGGTCATTATATGCTCATTGACGGCGGAGATAAGTCTGCGGGAGACAGGGTATACGAGGTTCTGGAGAAAAAGAAGGTTAACCATTTGGATATACTTGCAATCTCCCACCTCCACTCGGACCATATCGGCGGCCTTTCAAAGGCTCTTAGCTACGCATCCAAAATAGACCTTGCCATAAGCAACTCCGACGAACCGGACAGCGGCGGCAGTGAAGCTTTCCGAGAGCTTGCCAATCAGCTCAGAATAAACGGCTCCAAGCTGACCGTACCGAAAGAAGGGGACGAATTTCAGCTGGGAAGTGCAGTTATTGAAGTGGTGGATGTGAGTTCGGAGGAGGACAATGACTCTCTGGTTCTGCTCATCACATACGGAAAAACCAGATTTCTTTTTACCGGGGATATTGAAGAGTCAGCCCAAAGGAGAATTTCGGAGAAATACTGGAACGAGGACGATGAGCCTTTTGAAATCAATGTTATGAAAATGCCGCACCATGGTGCCTATACTGCAACGCTTTACCGCTTCTTGAGAACATTTATGCCCGATACGGTGGTCATATCCGTGGGGGAGGACAATCGTTACGGTCATCCGAAGGAGAAAACACTGGATTTGCTGAACAGTAAAACATGGCATCCGGAGGTTTATCGCAC
>JARHZW010000051.1 GCA_029264685.1 Candidatus Limivicinus sp. | reverse complement strand
GGAAGCTTAGAGCCCTGATGGACAGCATTGGATGTAGTATAACGATCCGAAAGTACAAGACCGCCGTTTTCATACAGTCTGCCCCAGTCTGTCCTGTATGCAGCAAACCTGTCCACCGCATAGAAAGTTGAGGCAGCATACGGGTTAACATCGTCCGGTTTATCTCCAAACTCACCGTTGAGATACATTCTTATAAGCGCACTGCTTTCTTTATCATATCTCGGAAAGACAATATGATTATAAGCAATTTTATCTTTTTCCATTCTTGCACATAAACGGCGGTACTGAGTAGATTTGCCGCTGCCGTCTATGCCTTCAAGAACAATCAGTTTTCCTTTAGACATTATTTTTCTCCGTTCCAACCCTTTCAGGGGAAATTCAGCCCACAAGTCTTCGCCATGCGGCTGTGAAAACTATATTGGTTCTTTTGACCATACGCCCGAAACGTTTGGGATCCTTCATAAGCCAGTAAAGCCACTCAAAGCCGGAATCACGCCAGCGTTTAGGCGCTCTTTCGGCAGATCCCGCAACAACGGGAAGCTCATCACCGAAGCCAATCATAAGTCCCACATCAAGCTGTTCCCTGTTTCTGTACATCCATTTTTCCTGTTCAGGACTGCCGTACCCCACGAGAAGGAGATCAGGCTTGACCTCGTTGATTTGTTCGATAAGCTCAAGCTCATTGTCAAAATATCCGTCATCAGTGCCGGCAAGGAGCAGCCCGGGATAGCGGTCCTGAATATTCAAGCCCGCAGTTTCGACCATGTCATAGTCTCGGCCGAGCACATAGACACTCATATTCTTTTCCGCCATTCTTGCCATAAGCGCTGAAACAAAATCCAGTGCAGAAATTCTGCATTTAAGCGGATTGCCAAGAATACCGGCAGCATACATTACGCCGTTTCCTTCAGGAATCCGCAGCTCCGCCTCCTGAATCACACGCATATACTGTGTATTTTTCCTAGCGGCTATCATCATTTCCGAGTCCGGAGCTACAACATAGGCGCTTCTGTGTTCCTCTGTTATGTGCAGAGCCTTTTCAACAGCCTCCTCAATGCTGCCGTTAACGAAAGAGACTCCCATTATATCCGTATATTTCATAGCTGGGAAAACACCTCACCGATTTTTTTGTGTATAACAAGATCTGCAAAGCTGTCATAGGGTGTTGTGCTCAGGTTTACAAGGGCAAGCTTATTTCCATGGTAATAGTTAATGAGACCAGCTGCCGGATAAACATTAAGCGAAGTGCCTCCAACTATAAGCACATCTGCATTTTCAATGTACCGTATTGCTTCAGTCATAATGTGATTATCCAGGGGCTCCTCATACAGAACAATATCCGGCCTGATTACTCCGCCGCAATCACAGTGAGGAACTCCGCTGCTGTAATTCATAAACTCGGCAGGCCATATTTTTCCGCATTTAGAACAGTATGCCCTCAAAATACTGCCGTGAAGCTCAAGAACATTTTTGCTGCCGGCACGCTGATGCAGTCCGTCTATATTCTGGGTAATGACGGCTTTTATCTTTCCCTGTCGTTCAAGCTCTGCAAGACGGAGATGCGCCGGATTCGGGCGTACACCGTCAATAACCAGCTTTTCTCTGTGAAATCTGTAATACTCCTCCGGATTTCTTTCAAAGAAACTATGGCTCAAAATTGTCTCGGGGGGATATTTCCACTTTTGATTATACAAACCGTCCACACTGCGAAAGTCAGGAATACCACTCTCGGTGCTTACTCCGGCTCCACCGAAGAAAACAACGTTGTCGCTATGGTTTATCCAGTTTTTAAGCTTTTGAATGTCCTGTTCCATATGCTCAACTCCCCGAATTAAATTTTCTTGATTTTATATTATACAATAAAATGCACGAAATAGCAACACAAAACGGCGGTCATCATTTTAACGCATCGTTAAACAGCATACAACATCATAACTTGTTTCAGAAAAACGGCTTAAAAATAAACACAGCACCTCTCAATAGTTTTGGGAGATGCTGTGATAGAATATTAAATCTGGGAAAGTCTGCTCAAAATGTCCTTGCAGAGATTTTCATAATTCTCCAAGGTCATCTCATTCTCACGCTTGGTTACATAGCGGTATGTTTCATCAGAAGATTTGGAGCTTAAACAGAGTATATAGCTAATGGCGGTTTTAACAGCCGCCATAGCGGTATAAACGAATTGCTCAACATAAATTTTACTGTCAGCTGAACAGAAAGGAGCCAGCTTAAGGCACAGCTCAAGGCCGGTTCCTGCCATACCAACAATTTCCTGACAGATCGACACCGCAGGGCGGCGGCAGGCCTCAAAGTTTTTCTCCTCACCCTTCTTTTCAGCCTGACGCAGAGGATTTTTACATTTGACATCTTCATCAATGAGATACACCATGTAATTTCTCAATGTCTCGGCATTTCTCACCACATAATCAAGCTCTTCCCCGCTCCTGCCTTCTTTGACACACAAAGCAGCGGCACGGCTCAAAAGAGATGCTGCAACCGCCATGTTAAGCGCAGCAGCACTTCCCGTGTCCAGCTTAGAAGCCGGGTCGGCAAGAAGTTTTGTGAGATCGTCCGGGTTTTTGGTCCTGTACATTTCGATAATGAACTTTTCGGCCATAATTTGCGCTCCCCTTTAAATATTATTCTTTATTAAACTCTCCGAGCTTCAGGCCTTCATTTTTCTGTAAAGCCCAGTTTATGCACCACTCGGAAGTAAAGAGCAACAGGTTATTCCCTTTAAAATCCTGAACCCATTTTGTATCACTGGTCAGGTTAAGGTCTCTTATATCTATATCGTCATTTTCCACCCATCGAACGTGCTCATACGGCATGGCTCTGCGCCGAATATCAACGCCGTACTCACTTTTCAGTCTATACTCAAGAACCTCAAACTGAAGCACACCAACCACGCCGACGATTACCTCTTCCACACCTGTAAACGGCTCATGGAAAATCTGAATGGCGCCCTCCTGAGCAATCTGAGATATTCCCTTCTCAAACTGCTTGCGCTTCATGGTATCAACACGTTCAACTGCGGCAAAATGCTCAGGTGCAAAGGTAGGAATGCCCTCAAAGCAGATTTCCTGACCTTTTTCGCATATCGTATCGCCTATTGAGAAAATGCCCGGGTCAAAAACACCTATGATATCGCCTGCATATGCCTCGTCAATTATGGCACGGTCGGAAGCCATAAGCTGCTGGGGCTGAGCAAGGCGAAGGGGTTTTCCGCCCTGAACATGGAAATACTCCTTATCACGCATGAATTTACCGGAGCAGATACGCATAAAGGCAATTCTGTCACGGTGAGCCTTGTTCATGTTTGCCTGTATTTTGAATACAAAAGCAGAAAAATGTTCATCAAACGGGTCTACAATATCCTCACCTGAAATTCTGGGGAGAGGAGGCATTGTCAGTTTGAGGAAGCTTTCAAGGAAAGGCTCAACGCCAAAGTTATTCAAGGCAGAGCCAAAGAACACAGGACTGAGTTTTCCCTTTCGGACTTCTTCAATGTCAAACTCATAGCCTGCACCGTCCAGAAGTTCAATGTCATCAGTAAGAGTTTCACGAAGCCTGTATCCAATCAGTTCATCCAGAGTTTCTGTGTCATCAAGACTGCATTCAACAGCTTTAATACGGTCTGTTCCTCTGTGAAAATCCGTAAAAGCAAGGATTTCATTCTTTTCCCTGTCATAAACACCTTTAAAATCCTGTC
>JARHZW010000053.1 GCA_029264685.1 Candidatus Limivicinus sp. | reverse complement strand
GGCTGCTTTCGGATTGCAGCGCAGTCAGAAGGGAAAAGAAAACTACGCAAAATAATCAGAAGCAGTGGATTATGACTCTTGATGTTTGATATAATATGCAGGATTTTAATGAAAATGTCAATGGTAAATTGAAAAAATATGAAAGAATTTTTATTGCCATAGAAAAAAAGCCAGCACTGTTTGAAGTGCTGGTTTTTTTATAAATAAATTTTGAAAATGAGCGTAACAATCCAAGCGCCAGGTTATATAACTCTGCCGTGTCATTTCATATCAAGTTTTCGCAGTTAGAACAATTTAGGCTGAGACTGCTGCTGAAGCTGAAGAGGTATATATTCCAATTTTCTGCAACTCCTCATTAAATCTAAACCGGGCAGATTTCCAGCCGAGAAGTCTGCGAGGATAGTCATTCATCCAATCCTCTGCGGTCTTTATCTCAGACAGTAAAACGTTGTCGAAATTGGTTCCTTTCGGAAAAAATCTACGGATAATCCGGTTCATGTTTTCGTTACTGCCACGTTCGTGTGGCGAATATGGATGACAGTAGTAAAGCTTAGTGCGTTTTTTCCTGCGATGATGATAAGCAAACTCAATGCCGTCATTGTCTGCAAATTCACAGCCATTATCTACAGTTATTGATTTAAATATGCGGTAGAATTTATCTCCGGCTTCTTTCTCCAGTCTGTTTAGAGCGTTCACAACACTCTGTGCTGTATGATCTGGTACAGGCATAATAACCCCCATGCGGGTTTTGCGTTCCGTTAAAACGACAAGAGCCCGTTTAGAACCCTGTACACCAAGAACGCTGTCCATTTCCCAATGTCCAAATGTGTTTCGCCGAAGTATTTCTGGTGGCCGCCGTTCTATACTCTCTCCCTGCGGTGCTCTGGCAGCTGCCATTGCAGTTTTTGCAAGATATTTCCGGCGACCTTTTTCGTGCAGGTGCTTTGGCTTTAGCCGATAAAACACTTCACCGCCATATATGTAATTGTATAGAGTACTAATGCATATTTTCGTAGCAAAGCAGTTTTCTTCTTCAGCTGCTGCCAGAGCTGCACCGGGTGAATAATGCTCATCCACTATTTTTCCTTCAAGATAATCTGCAAAGGCTTTGTCATGACCGATCTTCAGCTCTCCACCCTTGGCGCTTAGGTTCTCACGATATTTTCTTTCTGCAATCTCAGGACTGTAAACATCGACGTACTCATAGTCACTTGTGATTTGAGTGCAGCTCCCACGTTTAAGCTCATAGTATATTGTTGTTCGACATACACCTAAAGCTTTGGCAATCTGCGGCTTAGAGCAACCGGCTTTGAGCATTTTTTCTATTGTGAGTCGGTCTGCCCATGTAAGATGATGATAGCCTTTGTGGTTCATGAAAAAACAGCTCTTTTCTTTACTTTATTTTTTCATAATGGGTTTTACTATGATTTTCTGACTTCTCAACCAGATTTTGAGCTTCCATGAGTCTATCTTTTACACTTTTTCTTATAGCAGGCGGCTGAGTCTTTTCTCGTAGACTCATGAATTCTTTACATTTCTGCTCTGCGTAAAGAAAATCTATTGTGCTGTCTAAATACTTCGGTGCTGCCTTGTCTGCAAACAACTCGTCTCTACAGGTCTTTTGTATATACAGTTGTTGAGCATTTTTGATAATCATGCTTCTGTTGGAATTTATAAAAGCATACTCTTTCTGGATAATATCCTTGTAATGTATATCAGTCTCTTTTTCGATAAAATAAGGGATAAGCTCACTATCGGGTACAGGTATCATATCGCATATTTTCAGTGTACCTTTAAGTTCAACTTCTCCACTCTTTGTATCATGGGTTATCATTCTAATGATTGGTAGAATGCTATTGCGAATTTTTGAGGTTCCATCTGGCAGCAAGATATAATCACTTTTCTTAGGTGAGGAAAAAGGTATGTAATATTTGTAGTTCTGACTTTGTATAACCACACCTAAGTATTTTCTCGTGTGTGACCTTTCAAATTCTTTGGGATCTGATACTTGGGACAGCTGTCGGTCACGCCTTAAGTAGTCTATGTATTCATCTGAAATACTATATATCCTTAATTTGCTCATAAAATCAGCTCTTTCTTTATCTCTTTTTGAAAAACAAAACAGAGGCAGGTTAAAAACCTACCTCTGTTTTTAAAGCTTCCCCTTTGATGGCTGGGAAACGCCTGACTTAAAATCTTCCCCCTTGATGGCTGGGAAACGCCTGACTCAAAATCTTCCCCCTTAATGGCTGGGAAACGCCTGATTTAAAAAGAGAGATACGAGACTCTCAACTGCACTATTATTATATGCAGTATATATGACGTTGTCAATAGGCAAAATTCGGTATACCATATCCCCAAATATCGTTTCGGATAGTTTCCAGTGCATAGGAATTGATGTTTACACTGTCACCTGAGTTGCCTTCGACAAGATATACCTGGCCGTCGGCAACCGCAAAAACAATGCCGGTATGACCACGTCCAAAAAATGCAACCCACCCTGGGGCAGGCTCCAGATCCGGTTCTGCGGTAGCTACGTTAGCATGATTGTAGTACCACTGATAGCCGCTTTCCGGACTATCGACATTTGCAGATTTAGGCATCATATCGGCGTCAACAAAACCACATTGTGCTCCACACCACGAAACGAAAATGGCGCACCACTCTACACGATTAGGAAAGCCGTACCAAGACCAGTATTTAGTGCCGCCATTACCAAGTTCATTGTAAGCTGTCATGGCAAGCTGCATACCTTGTTCCGCCCATATACCATCTGCTTCCCTCGCACCGAACAACGGCCAAAAATTCAGCATGGCAGCCGTACCACGGGCATCAGACTTTACCTCTGCATCGCTGGGACGTTCAAACTCCATACAAAACATGTAAGCTGCTTCATAGCAGCCTACAACATTGTCTTCGACATTTTTTAAACTATCCAGCAGCGCCCCGAACAAGTTTTCAAGCTCCCAGCCAAGGTATCCTACCTGTCCTTGCAGGCTGCTTTCGGAGTATCCATTTTCCTCGCAAAACTCTCTTAGCCTGTCCCAACGCTCGTTGTGCCATTGGCACAATCCGTAGCTTGTACCGTTATCACCGACTGCCGTCAAATTAAAGCCGGACTCAAATTGGATATTTGCTGTAACTCCACAGGCTGCGGCTGAATTCAGGCCAACTTCTGAGCGCAAATAGTAATAGATAGCGCTTGCAATTACCGGCTGCGGAGGTGGCGGAGCATCAGGATTACCGGCACTGAATACTACGAATGCGCCTCCGAGCAGTATTGCACAAATCAGCAGCACCGCAAGTCCAGTTCCGCCTAACAGCAAGGCCGCTCCTTTCGCAATGGCTTTTCCGCCCTCTTCGATAATTTTAGCGGTAACTTTAAAAATGTCCTTGGCCGCCTGCTTTTGAGCATCGAATAATTCTTTTTGAGCTTTGCGTATTAAACCGTTAGATTTAGTATTGCTCACAGTTTGCAAATTTCTCTTTGCGGTTTGTATTGATGTATGGGCTAATTTTAGTCTACTTGCTCCTTCTGTAGCAGCTCCATTAATGTCCGGCTTTAAAGATGTTGCTTTCCGCATTGCTTTAGCTGCGGCTTTGGAAGCAGCGATCCTTGCCAAACTTCCCGCATATTCGGAGGTTTCTGTTATTTTTTTCTGACCGTATTCGCCAATATTTTCCTGCTGATTGTCGTAGATGTCCTTTGTGTGCTGCATATTACGATTAACAGTATTTTTCGCACTTACGGCAGCTCTAATTGTTTTATCAGAGATTTTAATCGACTTATCTGCAACACGCAGGGATGCCCTGCCTGCAATTTTAATGCCATGCTTAACAGAGGCGGCTCTTTTTATATCGGTTGGCATAGCAGCTTAAAGTTCCTCACCGGGCTTTGTTGACATGAGCTTGTAAATTTTTGTTTTTTCCGAAAAAACATGCTCAAACGGTATGAGCTTCTCGCCTACTTTTAGTAGTCCATGTCCGGCCGCAGCATTTGTGATATAGCGCAAGCTTTGATCGGATATATCGAAAAGGCTTGTAAGAGCTTCCCGATCTGTTGCAGCCTGATTAAGCATGACAACAAATTCAGAGTTAGCCAGCATGGTGCGGGCAGTGTGGCTCTGCAAAAGGTCATCAACATTTTGCGTTATTCCGGTGCAGCACGCACCGAATTTTCGCACTGTTTTCCAGAGAACAAACAAAAAGTTAGCGGAATATTCATGCTGGAACAACAAGTAAATCTCGTCTATATACACGAAAGTTCGCTTACCTTTGTTTCTGTTCTGCGTGATCCGATTAAGTATGCTGTCGAGCAGTATTAGCATTCCTACGGAACGGAGCTGCTCTCCTAAATCGAATATGTCATAACATATTAGGCGATTTTGAGTATCCACATTAGTAGGCTGAGCGAATGTGTTGAGAGAACCGGCTGTAAACAACTCAAGGTTAAGAGCAAGACTTTTTGCAACTTCCTCCGGTTGCGCTAACAACTGAAAACGGAAATCCTGAAGAGTTGGCGGTGTTCCAGTGTAATCTCTCTGTTGATAGTCTCGGTAGACATCCGCTGTGCAACGGTCAATTATGGATTTTTCCGCAGCACCAAGAGTACCGTCAGAAACCATATCACATAGCGACATAATAAACTGTGATTTAAGGATAAGAGGATTTCGGCCTTCGCCGTAATTTGCAGATATATCCATAGCATTGATATGATTTTCGCTGTCGGCAGATATATTAATTATTTCGCCGCCAAGAGCAGATACAAGTCTGTTATATTCTCTCTGAGGGTCAATAATTATTATGTCTGCGTCACTGCTGAGAGCTTTGCTTAATATCTCCCACTTAGCCTGCATGGATTTTCCACCGCCGGGAGAGCCTAAAATAAACTCATTACCATTTTTCAGATGTGTTCTATCCGCTATTATCATTGACTTGCTGATTGGATTTTTGCCGTAATATATGCCGCTTGGCTGAAACACTTCAGTGGCATTAAACGGCACAAAAGCAGAAAGGCTTTCCGAGGTCAGGGTGCGGAATGTGTCAATTTTACGCACACCAAAAGGCAGTACTGTGTTTAAGCCCTCAAGCTGCTGAAAGCGCAGAATTCCGCATTGCAGCATATTGGCGTTTCCGACCTGTAAAATACTTTCAGTGTCAATATTAAGCTGCTCTTTACTGTCTGCTGTATGTACGATGGTCAAGACCGCTTCCATCAATTTTTGATCTCGCTTGTCCATATCGTCTAAAACTTCTTTAAGGCTTTCCTGCTGTGACGTATAGGCATAGGGCGGCGTAGCGGAAAAATTGTTATTCTGGTTTTGCTTTCTCTGCCAGTTACTTATATTGGTTTCCACTCCAAGCAGTCTATTTTCTACATCTCTCCGGGCAACATCAACAGGAATTGATATTATATCAATGGACACTACCATATCTTCACACGTGCCGGTTATGTCCTGCAACACTCTGTCTCTGATAACATTGGCATAATCTTTCAGGAAGAGAACTCGGCCATATCTGTCACCCATCTTAAAATAGTCAGACTTGAACTCCATTGTGTCCGGACACAGGTAATCTTTAAAACTGTGGCCTTTCTTCATCGCATCGTTCATATCAAAATGATAGTATATGTCCTCATTTTGTCGGTAGAAATCATGAAATGTTCTCAATCTATCGTCAGTACTCATTGCTTGCACAGAACTGCCCAATTCAGCAAAATGCCTGTCCAAGTCGATTTTTATGCGAGAAAAATAATCCCTTGCTTCTTCGACGTTCTTTTTGTTAACAGATATTGTAAACATTCGCTCTTTTATAGCAGAATTTTTTCCATCAAGAGCAGATAAAAGATCCGCATTAACTTCCTCTCGGTACTCATTCAAACCGTCATCACTAAGGGGAATTAAGACTTCCTTTTCAAACGCTGCTCGATTTCTTCTGTGCTTATTTATGGTAAGCTTTACCGTAGAATAAGGATCAAAAGAGTTAAGCAGTGCTGAGTATTTCACAAGTATGCTCTCTTCGGTCTCGGCGCTTTCTGCTGTGTAGTTGATGTCTTCAAAGCGATAGCTTGCAGAATATTTATCGGGACCGACTTTGAAAATTCCGTCGTCGTAAATTGTTTGTACAGGTATGGCGTCTTGCACCCGTTTAGGCACTTTGAATTTCTCTTTCTCGCCTTTGAGCTTAATCATAATAGGGTATTTCCTCCTTTATATTTTTTTCAACGGTGTCGGCTACAAGCTCCAGCATAATGTTTGTGGGTTTAAACAGCAGCCTTTTAGGTGTAAACGTATATTTTATCAGTACAATTAAAAACTTTTCGGCAGCCATACCGTTGAATTTGAAAAAGCCGAGAAATGCAAACGGAAGCGCACATATAATTGATATCCATGAGCATATTTCCTTGTTTATTCCATAAGATGAAGCTAAAAATTGAGCTGCTACGGCAGCGCCTATACCAAGTACAGTAAAAACGCATTGCCTTAAATCAAGCCCCATAAAAAAAGACTCCTTAAAGTCCCGGATTTCTTTGTTAATTTTGATTTCTAACATAATTTACCTCTTTATAATCCCATAATCTCATGAGCTATTTTTTCGCAAGCTTTGACAGTACCTACAAGCAGCAACATATTAAATCCCACTTCTGTGAAATATCCCCAAAGTTGTGACACAGCAGCTTCTTCTGCGTTGATGACTGTAGGCTCCGACATCAGTGCTGAGGAGATGATGCAAGCCAGAGCTACACACGCAAATTCCATACACACTGCCATAAATCCCTTTAAAAACTGTTTTCCTGTATTTTCTGTCCTTTCGGCTGCAAATGTTGACAACGGGATAGGAGATAGGGCCGTAAACATATAGAATTTGAAAAATCTGCCATAGACCGTGAGTATAAGCACAAAGCCTAAAACTGTTGCCAGCAGGCAGCCAACAGCCCCTACAAGCCACAACGGTATGGCCTCAAATGTTCCCACCTCGTCTATGGCCGCTGCTATGCTGTCAGGCAAGACAACTTGTGTAAAAGCAGCGGCTCCGCCGTAGTTCAAAATTTCTGCAAGTATTCCCTGGGCTATGGACAGTATGGCCATCAGAATATCTATTCCATAGGTAATGATAGCTTTGGCAACCGCAAAGCGGAGAAAAAAGCGCCAGGAATGTTCCGGGCGCTTTATTTCTTCTACATTTGTGGTAGCATAAAGAAAACCATATATAAAAAACAATACGAGGAGACCGTAACCAATACCTTGCATTGCAGTATTTATACCGGATATAACTCTCCAGACTCCTCCACCTTTAAATTCCTGCGGTGATTGAGTAAGGAGTGACCAGACTTCTGCTACTTTTTCATTCCATACTGCCAGAGCCTTTAAGATAATATCTAAAAGTCCCTTTTTCATATTACACTCCTGCGATTAAATTTAAAATTTCTTTTGCAAAGCATATGATTGCACCACCGGCAAGCACGAGAAAGCCCTGAGAACGCTGACCTGCATCATGACTTTGTATGGACATGCCGACCTGAACAATTCCCCACAGCAAAATAATTATGCCGGCAGCTCTTGTAAGATCAAACATAACATTAGTCAAGTTGCTCACAACTTCTACCGGGCCGGTTGCGTAAGCGGCAGGTATTAAAAACACACCCATTACTATTGCGCAAGCTATGGTGTAAATGGTTTTGATTTTCTTGTTGTTCATTTTAAATTTCTCCTTTAAGCTAATCCAAACATTTTGTTGATTTCATCGCTGCTTAAAAAATCGTACCCTTCAGCAGCCGGCTGTATGGGTAGATTTTCGATTGTTGTATGGGCAAATCCGTCAGATTCGTCTGAAAGCTGCATTTCCAGCATACAGTTTGGCTCCGTCAGCTGCCCGATGATATATGGATGACCTCCCTTTAGAGGCGTGTGAGAGGCGTGTGGATGCACCAGCGGATCTATTTTGAGGTCTCTTACAGGTTTAGAGCCTCTAATAAAAAGAAGTGCGTATCTGTTGTCCAGCATACGCACTTCGTCGGGAGTCATCAGCTCTCGGCCTGTTATTTGGTAATTTGTAGAGTAAGACCCGTTTCGCCCTTTGCTCTGACCATATGTATTCATATCTATTGTCTGTTTACCCAGCAATTCGCTCACATATTTATGGGTGCTCTGTTCATTTCCGCCGAGATACAAAAATTCATCGCAATTTCCGACAATGCTCTCCCAGGACTTTTCATACAATGCTTTTAGCTGAGCAAGATTTTGAAGGATAATACTCACAAATACGCCTCTTGATCGCATTGTTGCAAGGATCTTATCAAAGTCATCCGGCAATGCTACATTTGCAAATTCATCCATAAGGAAATGTACGGGAACAGGCAGCTCTCCATGATATTTTTTATCTGCGAGTTCGAATAGCTGCTGAAAAAGCTGGGTATAAAGCATTGAGACAAGAAAATTAAAGCTTGTGTCGTTATCGGGGATGATGGCAAATACAGCGGTCTTTACTTCACCGATTGACGGTAAATCCATATCATCTGTTATGGTCATATCAGCAAGTTGCTTAATATTAAATTTCTCGAGCCTTGTAGCGAGGGTAACCTGTATACTTTTCAGAGTCTTACCGGCACCCTTGTGGTAGTCTTTATAATATTTTACGGCGATATGCTCAGGCTCCCGTTCTTCCAATTCCCGGAATAGCATGTCAGTCCTTGAAATTGCCTGCGGGTTATCCTCGTCTATATCTGCGGCCCGCAGTAGTTCCATAACCATTTCAAAGTTTTGCTCTTCCGGCTCTGCCTCAGACAGCAGGTAAAAGATGAAAGCAGAAAGCAACATCTTTGCTGCGGTATCCCAAAACGGGTCTTGTGTTTGACTTCCGCTCGGTGTAGTTGCCTTAAATAGATTGGTTACAAGCTTTTGGACATCGTTTTCATTCTTCAAATAGACAAACGGATTGTAACAATCGCTTGTGAGCATATCTATCAGATTAAGCACCCGTATCACATATCCTTTAGATTTAAGCAGTGTGCCTGTATCTCGTAAAAGTTCCCCTTTAGGGTCAAGCACAACGAAAGAAGTGTTGCACTGCATAAGATTCGGTTTTGCATAAAATCGGCTCTTACCTGCACCGGAGCCACCCACAACAATAGTGTTGAGGTTTCGCAAATGTTTTTTTGCATTTAGTCCAATTCCGATGTGCTGAGTTAATAATTTGTTTTGATCAAACGGTTTTTGCATATATGTTTTCCGCAGATCTGAAGGCTCACCCCATGATGCAGAGCCGTGTTCAACGCCTCTGCGATAATTTTTTTGAGACGATAACACAGCTCCCATGGCAATACCGTAGATACACAGCAAAATAAGGACAGTTTTCAAACTGTCCTCACAAATCGTAATATTCAGCGGATGATTCAAAGCCAACGACAAGCCCTCCAGTATCTTGGGCAATCCTCCTGTAACATATGGAGCAACTAACAAGCCAAGCCAAATTACCAACACAGCACCGATAATTGCCATTATCTTGTGTGCTTGCTTATTACTCATCCTGACTGCTCCTTATCTGTCATGCCGTTCCGGCATTTTAACATTGGCAAGCTGTGGAGTTTTTGTCTTATCTGCGGCGTTCTGCTCATGCAGCTTATCGGATATTTCCTTAAGCTTTATTTTAACCGACGGTTTATCGTGCTCCTCGAAATTGCGCCTCTGTGAAAAAGGCTCGGACAGATTGGCACTCTTTTCTGTCTTTGCCTTGGTAGGGTCCTGCTTTTCCATTGTCACAGTTGCAAGTCTGAGCCTTTCCGCAATTCGATTTACCCTCACTGCATCATCTGTTCTAACCATTAGTTCAACAGGGCCTGTACCTTTTTTCTCTTTTATAGCCGTATACTGTAATCCATAACGCTTTGCTTCTTTTGCAAAGTCTTTCAGCTGATCCCTTGGGACTTCAAAAAATGTAATATTTCGATTTTCTTTTATCAGCTTTTTGAGTTGAACCTTGCCGCTGTTTTCGTGTGTGTCTTTTGCCATTGCATATAACATCACAGCTGCATTCTTTGCCAATGTGCCGGTAAGCTTAATCAATACTTCGCTGCCGTCAAGAGCAAATTTAACAATCTGATCTGCGCTGTCGCTGCTTATACCCATGATCGTTTACTTCCTTTCTCTGCTGTGCTTCTCTTTCCCGGACTTCTCGTAATCTCTCTTGCATCATTCCGGATCGCTCCGCTATTTCATCACAGCTTTTAATTTCTTTTCGGAGCTGCTTTAGTTTTTGCGTGATGTTATCTATGTCCTTCCGCACCACCTCCTTTTCTGTTTCCGGGATATTACGTCTGAGCTTATTTCTCAACATCTGTCGTTGCTCACTAAGCTCAGAAATTTTTTTGTTTTCTGCGTCCTCATATTCCAGCAGTTCAGTTATTGTACTTATATTGTTATTGCAAAGCAGCCTTGTCTGTTCGGCTAATGACTCCAATTTCAGCAGATCATCTCTAATACGATAATCAACCTTGGACGGCACATAAGGTTTGCTGACAGGGAGTTTGCCAAGCTTATACATATAATGCAGGTACAGTCCGGATAAACCTGAGTGTTTTTTGTACCCAAGCATTTTTTGTATCGTTTTTTTGGTACGACGATATGTAACCGTCCGTGCCGGCTGGCTTTCGGGTTTTGCCTGCATACTTCTGAGCCGTTGTCGTGTTGACAATTTTCCGCTGATAGTCATAGTACGATTTTCTTCAATCCGCCGGAGAATACTGTCCGGTGTATAATCATTGCCCAGCCGATACAGACGTACAGATTTAACACTTCCTTTGGGGATGATAGTCCAGTATTTGTGTTTGAGATTAAAATCAAAGCTATATCCCATTTTTTTAAGTTCAGATACAAGCTGGTCGTAACTCTGGCTCTTATCTATGGCTTCGTCTATGGCTGCTCTGGCAAGGCTCCACGGCGTAGGCTTGCCCTCGGCTTCCGCTTTTTTGTAATGACCGGCTGACTGGTTTCGTTCTGCATCTCGGATAACATGGAGTCCATGCTCTTTGCAGATCCTGTCGGCCACAGGCGCAAAACGAAACCATGAGGTTTCGTCGTGCGCCCGCAGGCCGTCACGAAACGAAACGGAATTGACTACAAAGTGGCAGTGCAAATGTTGAGTGTTTAGATGAGTAGATACCACAACCTGAAATCTTTTTCCCCAAACCTCCTGTGCAAATTCGATACCTATCTGCATGGCCTCTTCCGGAGTAATATCCTGCTCCTTAAAACTGAGATACCCATGGTAGGCTTGTATCCCGTCCGTTTTTTTGTACCGTTTTTTTACGGCAATAAATTGGTCACGGGCACAAGCCGGGCTGCAATTTATGCCTTGCACAAATAGCAGCTGTTCCGTTTTTTCCTCGTTCTCAGCATACCGTAGCACATCCTGCAATGCCTGAAATTCTCCGGCTGAATATTTACGGCTGTCGGTCTTTTCAGGATTGGCTGCGTAGTCAATGACATAACCCAGATTTGTATTGACCGGCCACAATTTACTTACGGCCATGTTCGCTCATCAGGACACAGAAATTCATTCATTATCATTGTCTGAAATTCTCCCCACCGTCTGACTGCCAGCTCCAGCTCTTCTGTGCTCAGACGATTGCTTCTGGCCACTGCAATGAGTTGTATGATTTCATTGCTTATATCTGACAGCTCAGTGATAACATCGAAGAACCTCTCGTCTGGTTTTTCTTTTGGCTTCAGGCCTGCAATGAGTGACCGTATTAGAGCAGCTTCCGTCAGTCCAACTGAGGCTGCCTTTCGTTTAAGCTCTTCGTTTTCATCTTCGGTCAACCGGATAAGCTTCTGCACTGTTTTTTCACCCACATGAGTCCACCTCGCTTTCCTGTAATTAACCCCGGGGTCTTAGGGGCAGCGCCCCTAAATATGAAGGGCAGATTTATCTGCCCTGAAAAGCGTGTTTGTATAAAGTGATATACAAACGCACTGCTTGCTGTAGTTGTGCAGACGGTTTTTAAACCCTGCACAACAGTCCTTTTTCATTGCATTATTCGGTGCTTTCAGGCAGCGGATAAGCAAAAAAGAGAAAGGCAAAAGGGAAAAAGGAAGACAATTTAAGCTGTGGGAATGTGGTAAACCTGAACAGGTTTTCCATATTTCCATAGTCTTAAATGGCGGGAAAAGGGGGAGATGTCTTTCTCCGTGAGCCGCATAGCGGCGCTCTTATGCTCCCTCTTTTCCCTCGTCCTCATTATGTTTCAGCGACATTCATCTTCTCTTTCATGAATGCCGAAAGGCTCAGAGCCTTGGTTGGCTGGTTCGCAATCAGCACTCTCATTTTCTCTTTTGTCCATATTTAAGAGAGTATTCAACTCGCTTAAACGTGCCTTTTTTTCTGTCAATTCTGCTTCGAATTTAAACGGCTTTTTGACGTTTTCTTTTGCGGTTTGGAGCTGAGTCTGAATGTTTTCTAACAACTTTTTCGTTGTATTATATCGTTCAGGTATACTATCAATAGCGTTATCAATGCGGGTTATATTGCCGAGTGCATCTTGTCCGATAAGGGTTTTGTAACTATATTCACCATTCAGTTTTACGGCAAAACTACGTTCAAATATGTTAAAATACAAGTCCATTTTAAAGCCTCTATACTCTCCAAGTGGTACAGGTTCGGGGGTTTTAAGTGCCTTACAAGCTTTTATAACTGCCTTTCCTGCGTCTGTTTTATCTGCATACAACTTGTCATTTATTTTCATCCCGACAAACATTCCGGGACTTGAACGTGGATGTGCTTCTGCTATGGTTATATCTCTCCCTATTGCCTCCAGTTTTGTTTTATAGTCGGCAATTTCCTGCGGATAGTCTTTGAGTATTTTATCTTCCAGTGCATATTTTTCACTCAAGTAATTTGCCTTTAGCAAGTTGAGTTTCTGTACTTCTACATCCAAATCCATTTTTTCCTTGATTAAAGGATTACCGGCACATAAAGCTTTAATCTCGGCATAACTCAAAGCGGTTTCGTCAATATCATCTGCGCTTCTTACAGGACTCTTTGAGGTCATAATCTGTCCGATAAATTTCTGCTTACTCTCCACAAGCTGGTAAAGGTAACTGTCAAAGGTGTTTTCGGTAACATAAGTGTAAATATCCACATCGGAATTTTCATTGCCCTGCCGGATAATTCGTCCTTCCCTCTGCTGAAGATCAGACGGACGCCATGGGCAATCCAGATGATGAAGAGCAATGAGACGCTGCTGTACATTTGTGCCGGCACCCATTTTTTGCGTGGAGCCCAGCAAAACTCTTACCTGACCTGAACGTACCTTTCCGAAGAGTTCTTTTTTCTGTGCTTCTGTATTTGCTGTGTGTATATAAGCTATCTCTTTGTCTGGAATTCCTTTGTCTATGAGCTTATCTCTGAGAGCATCATACACATTGAATTTACCGTCATTGTGAGGTGTGGAAAGGTCACAGAATACCATTTGAGTTGAACGGTTTTCTGTTGTGTGCTGCCATATTGCATACACATTATCTGCGCAGGCTTGCACTTTACTGGTTTCGCTATCCGGCAATAGCGGATTTATAAGTCGCTGGTCAAGTGCTAATTTCCGCCCGTCATTGGTAATTAAAAGCATATTATCTATGCTGCTGTCCACCATTTTATTGCGGACTCTTTCTGCTCGTTCAGATAAGTTTTGTACCATCTCTATCTGGAGTTCAGATGGCTTCAAAACTACATTATGATAGTGCACTTCGGGTACAGGAAGTTTAAGCATATCTGCTGTTTGCACATCTGCAATTTCTTTAAACATGGTCATCAGTTCAGGCAAATTATAAAACTTTGCAAAACGAGTTTTTGTTCGATAACCGGTTCCTTCGGGAGCAAGCTCAATAGCAGTTACTGTCTCGCCAAATGTTGATGCCCAGCTGTCAAAGTGCAGGAGCTTATTCTTTTTCAGCGTATTGTGCTGCAAATATTTTTGCATGGTATACATTTCAACCATGCTGTTGCTGACAGGAGTTCCGGTTGCAAAGACTATTCCACGGCCACCAGTAATTTCATCAAGGTATCTGCATTTCATATACAAATCACTGGATTTCTGAGCTTCTGTTTGACTTATACCGCCTACATTTCGCATTTTCGTAAATACAGCAAGATTCTTAAACATATGAGCTTCGTCTACAAACAGTCGGTCAACACCGAGCTCTTCAAATGTAACAACGTCATCTTTTCGCTCTTGACTGTTGAGCTTATCCAGTTTTAATTTGATTGACTTTTTTGTTTTCTCAAGCTGCTTTATGCTGAATTTATCGCCTCTGTTTGACTTTAATTCCGCTATTCCGTCCAAAACCTCATTAAGCTGCTGCTGCAATATTAGCTCCTGACGTTCGATGCTCATAGGAATTTTTTCAAACTGCGAGTGACCTATAATTACAGCGTCATAATCTCCGGTTGCAATTCTTCCGCAGAATTTCTTTCTGTTTTTCGTCTCAAAATCTTTTTTGGTTGCAACAAGAATGTTAGCACTTGGATACAACTGCAAATATTCAGCGGCCCACTGCTCTGTAAGATGGTTTGGGACAACTATGAGACTTTTTTCGCACAGACCAAGACGCTTACTTTCTTGGGCAGCGGCTACCATTTCGTAAGTTTTGCCGGCACCTACAACATGTGCAAGAAGTGTGTTGCCGCCGTAAATGATATGAGCCACAGCGTTTAACTGGTGTTTCCGCAGCTCGATTTCTGGGTTCATTCCTGCAAAATTGATGTGAGATCCGTCGTATTCCCTTGGCCTTACAGAATTGAATTTCTCGTTATATAACTTAACAAGGTCATTTCTGCGTTCGGGATCTTTCCATATCCAGTTCTCAAATTCTTGCTTTATCAGGTCTTGCTTTGCTTGGGCAATTGCTGTTTCCTTTTTATTTAAGACAGACTTCGTGCGCCCTTCGGCATCTGAAATGTAATCCAATACTTGAACGTCTCTGAGATTTAATGTATCTTCTATTATTTTGTAAGCATTTACTCTGTCTGTCCCATATGTGCTGTATACATTAACGTTTATCCGATCTACTGACTTCCCCTCGATATTCCATTCTCCGGTATATTCGGAGAAATTCACATGAATGTTCCAACGGCAATAATGAGGAGTATTAAGCAGTTCAAACATAAATTGCTCAATTATATTTGCGGGAATCCATGTTGCGCCCAAACGTACAGATATTTCTCCAGGTGTTAATTCTTCCGGCTGCACTTGGCGAAGAGCTTCAACATTAACAGCATATTCTTCCGATTGCTTTACTGCCAGTTCAGCAATCCTCAGTTTTTCTCTTACATTGCCGGAAAGATATTCGTCAGCTGGAATGTACTTCAGCTCCGAATTTGTGCCGGTAAAAAGTGGATTTAAAAAGATAACTCCTTTCAAATCATTGTAAATTTCTTCCTCAGTTTTGCCAGTGAGTGTAGACATATATTCCATATCTGCGCAGGCTTTTTCGCCCATTGATACCGCAAAAGCTTCTGCCGCCGTGTCAACGGATGTAACGGGTATATGCGGCCGAATAGTCCTTTTAAAAAACATATCTGCCTTACGTTTCAGCTTCCCATCTTCATCAACTACTTCAAGTGCTGTTAATAGTGGATACGAACTGTCACTTGAAAAGGCTGACGAATTAGCTCTGCTGCAAAGAAGTCCATATTTCGCAGTAAAGCTATCATAAATTGAGTTAAGTTTCTGCTGCTCACTCAGAATATCTTTATCCGGATAATCTTCTGTCTGAAGCTTAATCAGGTTGCGGACAGTATCACGGATTTCAATCATTCCTTTGATTCTGTTTTCGGCAGCTGAACTGAGGGCAGGCGGTGCCATTCTGGAGTTTTCACGATAGTACACTGTCCCATCAACCAAGGTGTACGAAAAGTTTCGCACCTCAGGATCTGCGGGAATAGAGTTATCTTCTTCCTCCAGCTCTTCTTCTCCTTTAAATGCAGATATTTCACCGTGTATCTTATTTACTGCCGAGTCGAGCAGCTCACTAAGTGTTGCTGTTTCAAAGGGTACGACAGTGTCCTCCAACCCAAATCTTCCGGAAACAGTTTCCCATCTGCCAAGAACCATTTCCGGATGCTCAACAAAATACGAGTTAATCTTTCTGCCGTTTTCGTCCGCATTTAGATGTACCCAGTCTGGCTCGATGTCTACAATGCGGTCACGCTTTTGCAGGATCAGAATATCTGAAACAACTTCGGTTCCTGCATTTCCCTTAAAGGCGTTGTTCGGCAAACGGATGGCACCCAGCAGGTCTGCTCGCTGAGCGATATACTTTCGGACAGCAGGATTTTCTTTGTCCATTGTGCCTTTACTGGTGATAAGGGCTATCACACCACCTGGGCGGAGTTTGTCGAGTGACTTGGCAAAGAAATAATCGTGAATCAGGAAGTTCTGCTTGTCGTAGCGCTTATCTGCGACTTTGAAGTCACCAAACGGCACGTTCCCTATTACCGCATCGAAAAAATTATCCTGAAAATTAGTTTCCTCAAACCCCTGAGCTACAATGGAATTTTTTTGATAAAGCTGCTGCGAGATCTGTGCAGATATTGAATCCAGCTCCACGCCATACATATGGCTTTCCTTCATGCTCTCAGGGAGCATACCCATGAAATTTCCTATTCCACAGGCAGGCTCCAGAATATTTCCTTTCTGAAAACCTAAATTTTCCATTACCTTGTAGATAGCAGAAATGACTTCAGGAGGCGTAAAAAAAGCAGTCAGAGTGCTTTCTCTGGCTGCTGCATATTCATCGGGATCAAGTGCTATCTGAAGTTCTATAAACTCATTCGCCCATGCGGCGTTTTTCTCGTCGAAAGCTTCAGGCAGTCCGCCCCAACCTACATATTTGGATAATTTGATCTGTTCTTCCGGAGTGGCCAATCTATTCTCAAATTTGCACTCTTTGATTACATTTATAGCTTCGATGTTACGCTGGAATCGTTCTTTCTTTCCAACTACCTCAACAGGGTGGGAGCACAAGTCAAAGTTAACTCTGGCTGCTTCTGGCACTTCAGGGTGAACATCATAAAAATCGACTTTGTTTCTTCGCCCTTCCATCCATGAAGGAATAACCTTTGTTTCTGCTTTATGTTCCGGACTTATTTCGTATTCTTTTGCAGGCTCCGGCTCATTGATTGATTTTGCCATTTCATCATCGGAGACACGCACAAGCTCATCAAATGACATATCTGTAAGGCCGTTATCAATAGAGTCTATCCGGTCAACATCTGCCATAACCATATCTACAAAGCTATGGTCATTATTTTCTTCTCGTCTCTTTAATTCCTCATTTATAGCATTTACATCAATGTCCAAAAAATCTTCAGAACTATCGATCAATACTTCTGCTGCATCAGAATTATCCGGCATATCTTTTGCGGCCGTATGGGTTTTTGTATTATTCAAAACCTCCAGCAGTTTCAATGCAATATCTTCTTTATGACCATACCCATACCAGACTTTTTTCTGGCTGTGCCATCGGAATTTATTTTCCTTCAGTAGGTCTCTTATTTCAGGTGATGGCTTGTCAGGGAAGACGATTTCCAGTGAACCGTACTCAGAATTAAGGTTTATTGTAATGCCTTCGTGTTTTAACTTCTGCTGGGCTTCACTTTCAACGTGCTTTTCGTGCTGATAGACCTCTAAGATGTCATTGGTTTTAACTTCCGGCTCTTCCAAAGCTTCAGGAGCTACCGATACTTCCGTAACAGTGACCTTCAGAAAATTGTTCATTGGATTTTCTGCAATTTTTTCTTCAAATTCCTGCCGGGATATTTCTTTAATAATCATAGGAAAATTGGCATCAGCTAATTGAATTTTATTGTTATCAATAGCTGTTATTTCAAATTTTCCTGTGCCGATATATACATTGGTTCCCACTTTATACTGATAGCTCTCACTCACTTCAAGGGCTTTCATCTGCTGCGCATAATCATCGATTTGAGCCGCTGTGAGCCACTCAGGTTTTTCTGGCACAGACTCATAGTAATATCGCATCTTTTCTATTTGAGCATCAACACTCCCGGCCCAGAGATATTTTTCTAAGCCTTTACCGCCGTGGTTAATATAATATTCGGAGTCGCTTTGCATCCTGCTAAGTAATCTGTAATTTATCTCAAAGTTATGTGTCACATCTGTCTCAGGCTCGGCTTCTTTTTTTGCTTCTTTGCTTATCTGGTTTGCTTTTTCATCTAAATATGCATTGGCTTTGACCATATAGTCTTCCAGAGTGCCGGTCTTTTCTGTTGATATAGGGTTAACATCAACGTTCAGACCGTACAAAGATAGCGGATGTTCATGCAGCAGATTGAAGAAAAAATCTTCCGGCAGTTGACCGGTGTAAGAGAGCACCACATCAACATCAGAGTCCGGTCTACTTAGAGTTTCTCTGCTCCGGCTCCCATATACTCTTGCGCCGTTTATTCGGATATTTTCTCCTTCCTCTCCTAATTCTTCTAAGACTGCTTCTGCCTCTGCAATTACATAATCTTCATAGTCTTTCATACTGTGGCCATTAAGTGACTCCATCGACTCTGCATTATTTGAGGTGGCAGGTGTTTCCGGCGTAGACGCAATAGCTTCTCTTTTCTTTTTTTCGGTCTCTCGTTCTGCCTTAAGCTGTTCCTGCTGATCCAGCCATACAGGATAGAAATTTTTTTCTTCCGGTGTCAGATATTTATCGTCCCTTATAAGCTCAGAGATGCGCTTTTCTACCTGTAACCAAGTGAGCGTAATGTGTGGGTTTTCGTCTCCAAATCCACGCTGTAAGCGTATGCCTTTACCATCATGCTGTTCATCAATCCCTGTGCCGGCAATAACCGGATAGGAGCCGCCCCAGCCATACTCTTTTTTCAGAAAATCTTCGTTTTCCTTGGAAGAAAGGCTCTTCTGGAATTGCTCATAGATACGCATTTTCCCCTGTTCAACATTACCACCCATACAGATTACTCTATCAATAATTTCCTGAGTAAACGTAAACTCAGACTCTGTCTGCTCAGTTTGTTCCGTTAGTTTACCTAACAGCATCAAGCCTTCATAGTAGCTTGATATAACAGGCCAGTTGTAATAGCTTTGCGCTGTTCTGATTTCATATCTGCCTTCCCATAAATGCAGCACATTTTCCATTTTTTCATATCCGAATGTGCGGCCATCAGTCGTTGAAAGTTCAGTAATTCCAACATTAAAAATGCCTTTTATATAAGAAATACGGGCTTCGTTATCAGCGTTAGCTTCAAAGAATGCCCGTATTTCGTCTTTATTGGCTCCGATGGGTGCATTTAAGAGAATATAGTTAATGTCGTTGTCGTTCCCGAAAAAAGGGAGGCTTTTATCCTCATGGCTTCGGTCGTAATAATCTAAGTTTTCATTCAGATGCTGTAAGTCACTTGATCGTTGACTATCTCTCGTGCTCTGTTTTTTATGTTGTTCACCTTTCTCACCCAGCTCATCATATCCTCGGCTTTGAGCTGTTCCGTCACTCCTTCTTTTTCCATCATCTGCCGCACCAGCTTCTCCTCTAACGCTTTCGCTCTCTGCTCCACCTCGTGGAGATGCTGAGTGAGCTGTACTGAGGTCAGCAGGTTCGTATATATTATGGGGTGTTCCTCCTGCAGAAATCTCTTGTGAGCCATTGCGTATGGCCCCAAATCCACCTCTGGCTGTTCCGGAAGTTTCAGGTCGGGCATCAGGTATCCGTTTTCGTCCTCCTTGTATACTATCTCTTTCATCATTATCAAAACTCCTTTCGGATTTATTTTCGGTTTTATTATAATCTCTTTCACGATTTAAAGCAAGCATTTTGCCATAGCTTTTTGAAATTATTGTTTTTGATATTTCGCCCAGCTCTATAACAGATATATTTCTCACTGCTACACCTAAACTATTAAGAGCAACGGGCGTGGAAAAATCGGAAATGCTGTCAAAGGTATTTTCGTCAAAATAATCGTCGGCATTAAATCCTAATCTTGATAGGGTAATGTATGCCACACTGCTTTGGAGCAAGTTTCTGTATTCGACAGTAAGGTTTAACTCGTCCAAATCTTCCAGATAGCTGCCACTCACAGACTGTGTAAGATCATGCAGATATTTATCTATTTTTTCATCAGACAATTTTTTTGCTACATCCTTAACTGCCTGTATAATGCTTATATTTCCAACGCCGAAAGCATTATTAAGGCAATTTACAACGTCCACAGTATCATCAACCTGCATATTCCATAACGGCACAGGACGAGAATATTTTCCCTCTTGGGTATCGGATACATCGAAGTATCGGATTATATCCTGTTTTCTCTGCTCTGCATTAGCAAAAACAGCTATTCCCTTCGAACCACGTTCAACCCATCGCCCAAAGTGTTTGTTCCATCTATCCATCTGGAGCACTGCTGTTGCATCAGGACGCTGTGCATAGACAAGTATCTGTTCGTCAAAACGCAGTTTATAGTTTCGGCAGGCAGCTTTAAGGAAGTTCCGCCAGTTTTCCGGGGATGAAGCGATATTTTTAACTGTTTCCTCGTACAGCTCTGTCAATTGATCATATTTGGTCACGATTGTCCCCCTTACTTATCGTATAGCAGGTTGTTTGTGCATTTGTTCCGTTCTTTAAATTACTTATGTTCGCATTTATAAACTGCTCGAATTGTTCCCGTGTAACCGTTATTCCATCTGCAATAGCTGGTAATTCTATTGTTCCGTCGGAGTTTATTAAATCTTCATCACCGGCATATATTCCTAACTGATACTCGGTCACATGCCAATTTACGCAGATCTCTGCATATTCAGAATTTGGCTTTATCAATATTCCATTTTCATTAGCCGACACATTTAGAAGGGAATACGGAGTCGGAAATGTAATATTCTCCATGGTATCTGTACGCTTTACCTCAAACTCTATAAAAATCGAACAATCTGTTATTATACACTTTTTCCCTTCTATTTCGATATGTACCGGTTTATTCAGGATAAAGGTGTAGTCATAGCTCACTTTGCTGTCTTCCATTTATTCACCGGCTTTCATTTGCTTTGCTATCTCAGCAGTCAACTTTTTTAAATCGGGCTTTGTTCTGGTAGAATTGAGAGTACTTGCATAGTACTCCTCAACGGTAACTGCGGCGGCGTAAGTTCTGCCGCAGGTTTTGCCGCATCTGGTAAATCCGGCTTCGCAGATTGCACCTTTTCCCAGCATACTGTTTAAGAGTATGTGGACGGAGCTGCTTTTCCAGCTTTTATCCACGGAGCGTTCCATAAGTTCTCCCCGTGAAAGCGGTTTCTCTGCTGCCCACATTACATCCATGATCTCCAGTTCATTTTTTGTGAGGTACATCCTTACACATCCTTACTCCCTTTCTTCGTTTTTCCGTGTCTTCTCTTTTGACGCAGCCGCATGATTTTGGTTCATTGCACCATTGTAAAAACTGAGCTGTGCCCTAATAGATTTTTTTGGTTCATCACTTAACTGTTCCTCTCTTGCCGCATATAATTCAGCTCTTTTTATATTTTCAATGTAAGGGGTCAGTTCTTCCCTGTGATACGGACATTTTGAGAAGCTTTTTCCTTCTTCGTTCGTGTAGCGTGTAATATATATTGGACGTCCGCAGTCTAAGGAATCGTTGATTTCTTTTTCAAAATTGGCAGAAGTATATTCGATTGTTTCCATTACCTTGCCGCTGTAACCAAGGTAATCTATTCTGCCAGCGGGCCATGATTTTATCGGGATTTCTCTGCCTTTAGTTTTTGTGATATATCGCTCGCTTTGCTCTGAAACGTATAACTCGGAAACTACCAGATCCCAGCCACGATCAGTTAACATAGATGTAAAAATTTCCATATGCTGGTATGGTATTTCGCATACAGGGACTTTTTCTCCGTTTATTAAAATGCGTTCTTTGGGAAGTCCAAGCGTTTCTGCGGCTCTTTCTCCATCTGCTCCCAATATGTATAGCTCATTTTCCATTCCGTACATCAGAACAGTGTCCGGTAGAGTTTTCTTTAGTTCCTGATATTCACAGTAAATTTCTTCCATACTTTGTTCTTCAAGCTCTATTGTTGAGCCATCAACTCTCGATACAAGTTGACGGCTTTCGGGATGCAAATCATAAATAATTCCGCTTGGAGATACATAATATGAGTAGTTTTTTTCATAATCACTTTTGGTTTCCTGCCAGCCGAAAGGGATTTTTAATTTTGTTTTTTTATAATTCTCGTCCATTAAGATGTTCTCCTTTCAATGTTGTGATGAAAGCTAAATGCCTCAGAAACTTCTGAGGCATTTAGTGGGAATCAATATGTATTTTCGTTAAAATCTGAGGATGTCGGTTCCTCCGGCTCAGGATCTTCGCAGAGCCACGAAAACAGTTTTCCGGATTTAACACGCTGCTTTAATTTTAAGATTTCTCTTAAATCTTCAGCTGTGATGTTGTTTTCCGTTTCAAGCAGGCTTTCTAATGACAGTGCATTTAGCTGCTTTTCAGTCACGATTCCTCACTCTCGCAGCTTAGTGATTAAGTTCATTCGTTCTTCTAAAACGGGCTTTTTTCGTATCCGTGCCATATATTTAACTCTCCTT
>JARHZW010000044.1 GCA_029264685.1 Candidatus Limivicinus sp. | reverse complement strand
TATTAGTGAAGGTGATGGCAAGGATGCGCCATGGCTCCACAGGGTCAAGAGCTGCAAAACGGGCAGCTTCCGGAGTTTTTGCTTTCAGTGAGGAAAGCATATCCTCATCGGCATTTTCAGGCATATTATCGCTGTCACTGCCTTTACCGTATTTCAAAAGGTTTGCAATGCGGTTGATTAACACTGTAGTTTTGCCGCTTCCGGCTCCTGCCAGTATCAGCAGCGGCCCCTCCGTGGCCAGTACCGCTTCACGCTGCATCTCATTTAGGTTTTTGAATTCGGCGCTGATGTACGCCTTTCTCGCTTTAGCGAATTCTTTTTCAAATAAAGTAGTCATGTGAGATATTTTATCATATAGGCAGTTGTTCTACAAGCTATAAAATTTCCGTAGCTATCCAAAAAGAAACAAAATAGAAACAAAAAAGATAAAATAGATTGACAAATAGTAGCGATATGGTTTAGAATATACAAAGACCGATCTTAGCTCGGAGAAAAGCCTGTATTTAAAAAGCAGGCATGAAAAAGAAAAGAGAGAAAATTCATGAAAAACTTTTTTAAGAAGCTTTGGTTAGTTTTGACCGATCCGAAAAATGAAAAATATGTTTTGATTACGCTGCCTTGTATTGCCATACTTGTGGCGGCGCTTATCCTTGCTCCAAGTCTTATCCGTATTTCACGCCATGAGAAACCGAACAATAAAGAGAATGTTCCGGCTCAGAATGAAGTGCTGAATAAGGAATCTACCGCCAGGCACGATGCGACCACCAAGAAGTCACCGAATACCGGCAGTGATAAAAAAACTTCAGTCGGCACAGATGAAAAGAATAAAAAAGAATCCGATAAAGTATCGGATTCAGTCTCAACTAAGAAAAAGACAGATAATTCTTCAAATTCAAAGGCAGACGGACTGAAAACAGACAAGAAACCTGCCGCTACGCCAAAACCTTCTGGAAAGCCGACTGTAAAGCCAAGCCCTGCTCCAAACAATAAGCCGGATTATGACGGCGGCCCTGTTGAGCATGTAGAAATAAAAAATGTTGCCAATACTATACCCATAATAGATGACACGGATCTTTCATATGAGGAGCAGATGGAAAGCAGCGCTCCTTCAGCTCCTGAGGATACAGTGATTGAAATAATCGAAACACCTGCCGATGCTCAGGGAGAGGGAAATATTATTATTGATCAGACACCTGTACTTGATGCCAACGGACACCAGACCTATACATATACTGTAAATCTTGGACCCAACGGAAGAATTCTTCTGCGTGACAGTGGTGAGGAGAGCGAAGTTTATCCTGTAGATGAAAACGGAGACGGCGTCGTTGACTACGGCGAGTATTTCTTTGTGCCTACTACTCCTGAAGAGGGGACAGAGTCTGATTTGACTGCCAATGGGTATTATGTGAGCGAAAGCCTATACAATTATGATAATACGCCAGTAGAAAAGTATGATATTGATGCCGAGCCTATAATGGATTCTGTCAGCCGCCGTGTGGGCTGGCAGGAAAATGACGGAAAGATGTATTATTACAACGAAGACGGTCAAACCGTTAAGGGGCTTAAAAAGATTGACGGCAGACTTTATTATTTTGACCAGAACGGCGTTAGAGCCTCATCTATCGGAATTGATGTTTCCTCATGGGATGAGGAAATCAACTGGCAGGCAGTTAAAGCTCAGGGCATTGATTTTGCCATTATCCGTGTAGGCGGCCGTGGCTGGGAAAGCGGCAGCGTGTATAATGACACCATGTTCTCGAGAAACATGAAAGGCGCAAAGGCAGCAGGCCTGAAAATAGGCGTTTATTTCTATTCAACTGCCGTAAACGAGCGTGAAGCGGTTGAGGAGGCAAGCTATACTCTCCAGAAACTGGGCAGGCAGCAGCTTGATTATCCGGTGTTCATAGACATGGAGTATTCAGGCAACAGACCAAACGGCAGGTCAGACAGACTGACTCCTTCACAGAGAACAAATATCATAAATGCGTTCTGCGAAACTGTACAAAACAGCGGATATACGGCAGGTATTTATTCCGGACAGAACTTTTTCAGAGATGAAATAGAAGTGTCCAGAGTGAATAAGTACTTTACATGGCTTGCGAGCTATACGGCAAATAACAGCCTTCCTGATTTCAGAGGCCACTATGATATGTGGCAGTTTACAAGCTCCGCAGACATAAACGGCATAAATGCCGATGTGGACCTGAATGTAATATTTTGATTACAACCGGCAGGGCAGATCACCGATCTGCCCTGTTTTTTGACTAAAAAACGAAATATATACCTTAAAATAACATAATAACAGCTATTTTCTTGACTAAGAAAAAGCAATATGTTATTGTTAAAATGTCGTAAATTGTACAGAGATGGTATATCCCTCTGTCTTGGGAGGAAATTGAATGAAAAAGAAAAACGGAAAAGCCCTGCTTCCTATCCTTGTATTCCTTTTTATGTATCTGGGATTGGGACTTATTTTTGAGTACAGGCTTAAAATCCCCATGGGTTTTTATAATATACCTATTATTATTGCGTTTCTGGTTTCTATTCTGGTTGCCTGTCTGCAAAACAGAGCGCTGAGCTTTGACAAAAAGCTTGAAATAATGGGGCAGGGAGTAGGAGATAAAAACATAATTACTATGCTGCTCATTTTCCTTGTTGCAGGTACTTTTGTGGGTGTTGTGGGTCGTTCCAGTGCTGAAAGTGTAGCGTATTTTATGCTCTCATTTATTCCAGGCAGATACTCAGTCGCAGTTCTCTTTGTAGTGGCCTGCTTTGTGTCCACCGCAATGGGTACAAGCGTAGGAACTATAACTCTTCTTACGCCTATCGCCGTCAGTGTGGCTGAAGTTTCCGGTTTCAGTGTTCCTCTTTGTGTTGGCACGGTTATGGGCGGAGCAATGTTCGGAGATAACCTTTCCTTTATTTCGGATACAACTATAGCGGCCTGCAACGGACAGGGCTGCGAAATGAAGGATAAATTCAGGGAAAATCTGGGCATAGCAGTTCCGGCTGCTCTCGTAACTTTGGTTATAATTCTGGTTTTATCCTTTAATGCAGATATAAAGCCTATGCCGGTCCAGCCTTATAATCTTCTTCAGATACTGCCCTATGTTCTCGTACTCATTGGCGGTATAGCCGGTGTAAATGTTTTTGTAGTGCTGCTCATAGGAATAGTTTCAGGTTCCGTGATTATGCTTGCCACAGGGCAGACTGCCGCGGTAGAGCTGCTTTCAAGTATGGGAACAGGTGCTTCCGGTATGTTTGAGACCTGCATGGTTGCAGTTCTGGTTGCGGCAATGTGCGCTTTGATCCGTGAATACGGCGGCTTTGAGGCCTTGCTTTCATTTATACGCAAAGTGTTTAAAGGCAAAAAAGCAGGCCAGCTGGGTATGGGTATGCTGGTAGGCGTAATGGATATTGCAACTGCGAACAATACCGTCGCCATTGTAATGGCAAATCCCATCGCAAAAGAAATGAGCGAGGAATACGAAATAACACCCCGAAAGGCCGCTTCTTTGCTTGATACTTTTTCCTGCGTGTTTCAGGGTGTAATACCTTACGGCGCACAGATGCTTGTTGCTATCTCAGCTGCTGCAAATCTTGGCTTTCAGGTGTCGGCTTTTGATATAATGCCCTTCCTGCTCTATCCCTACCTGCTTTTAGTCAGCTCCCTTCTCTATATATTTGTTTTCGATAAGAGAGGGAAGAAAAGCTAAGGATCAGATATTTTAAATTATCCTTTTGCATATGCACGAGAAAAGGCTTTCTGCCTGCTTTGAGCAGACAGAAAGCCTTTTTTA
>JARHZW010000043.1 GCA_029264685.1 Candidatus Limivicinus sp. | reverse complement strand
GCTGCGGGGCTTTCCTCCGGTTCTTCGTCGGGTGCAGCGCTGCAACGAACGGCAAACAAAACAACAGCAGCAAGTAAAACTGCTGCTAACACCACAAACAACACAAGCTTTCCTGTGTTTTTCTTTTCATCGTTTTTCTTTTTCATGTTTTTCCTTTCCGGCTTTAAAGCTCTTATGAAATCTTTTTCGTTTCTCTTCGCTTCGTTTCTCAAAAAGAGAGGAGAAGAAAGGGGATTATAGGGAAAAGAAGAGAAGAGATTATTTTATATTATTTTTTTATTTATATCAGTATTATTAGTGTATGATTTTCATACATCAAGAATAGTGAAAATCATACATCTGATATTGAACATCACTCTTTGGGGTCAGTAAGGCAAGTCCAGAATAAATTTAGATTTGCCTATAGGCTCGTCCGGCGCTTTTAAATCCATTGAAGCCCCGCACTCACAGCGGTAGCCAATCAGTACCGGCTCTGTCTGCTCTGCTCGATCCTGAACCCATTTCTGCTGCGTAACAGCGTCATGATGTATGCTGCCTGTCTGCACCGTGCTTTGATAATAGCTGCCCTCATAGTCATGCTCACCTAAGTGGGCAGCGGCAGATCCTGCGTCGGTGAAGCTCGCTCCGCACACACCGCATACGAAGCCTGTGCCGTATTGCGGCTCGTCCCAGGCTGCTTCTATGACCACTTCCTCGTAATGGCCTGCGGCGGCTGTGTGGTCTACTGAGTAGACCGGCTGCCATTTATGTATATGGGGAAGATAAGGATCAGAGGCAGGCTCCGGCGGCGCCTGAGTTTCTGTAACTTCAGGCTTGTTTTCGCAAGGCACCGGAGGCTCAGAACCGTCCGGCATTGCTCGTATACTTGTATGATTGTTCCTAAAGTATAGCACACCAACAGTAAGGAGAACAACGGCTATTATCAAAAATCGCCTTATTAAACGCTTTCTGCGTAATCTGGCTCTCAAATTAAATCACCTCTCTGGTTAAAAGGAATTCATATCATGGTTAACCATAGCGGTGTAATGAGTACCCATGCTCATAGGCGCATTCCAAAGCATTGCCAAAAGATATTGCTTCGGATTTCTGACTTCGCTCGTATTTTTATGCAAACAGTCAATTACATACATGATGTGCTCGTTATTCAATTTAAGGAATTTACTTTTTACCGTTTCAGTTGGCTTTTCATCCCCGCAAACCCGTATAGTATCTTTACCCGTGCAGATTGTGTCTAATATAAGCTCAAATATTTCATTGAGCGTATTGACATCTGATACTCTTTCTTTGAGATAATCCATTTCAAGATTTTGTTCTAAAATCTCTCGGTATAAGGCTCTCGTATTCTGACTTACCGGCGGCTTGCTTTGCTGAGTTTGAGATTTTTGTGTATGATTTTCATACACGGCTTTCTTTCGGCTTGCTTTCGGTACTACCGTCAGATTTCTCGCCTCAAGTTCTTTTACAAGCTCATTGGCAATCTCTCCCGCATCAGGAGCGGTATTCAGCGGCGGTTCCGGCTCGTTTTGAGACAGCTCTGGCTGACTGGCAGTCGGTTTCGGTAAATCCGGTAAAGAGTTAGGTATAATATCAGATGTATGATTTTCATACATCTTCGGTTTCTTTCCAGCTGCTTCTCTTCGGGGAGTTTCTGACACTTTTTCAGGATTTATGAATGACTTTACATAAATAATTCCTGTCCGTCCCTGTCCAAGCTTTATCCGCTCAATCAGGTTTATCTCCTCCAGCTCTGCCATAAGCTTATATGCTTTCTGCCTTGCACAGCCCATGGCCTTGCAGATAGAGTCTACACTGTACATTATATACACTCTGCCATAATTATCAAGCCAATTGTTTTGTCTGGATAAGCCCATCCTGTCAAGCATTAGTCCGTACAGTACCTTTGCTTCCACGCTTACATCTGCATAGGCAGGATCAGTAAAGAGCACCTTTGGTATGCGGTAAAATGTATATTCTTCGGCCTGCTGTCCGTAAAAGTAGTTGTGTTCCATGATATGATTTTCCTCCTATAATGAATAAAGCCGCACTGAAATGTGCGGCTTTTCTATGATACATTGATTTAGTATGTGTTATTCTTTATTGTCTTTGCTGTAAGCTTCAAGGGCTTTGCGGATATAATCTTCAAGCTCGTTGTCTTTTACTGTCGGCGGAATGAATTTTCTTAAACTGCCGTCAAGACTGAGCTTGCGTGGTTTTGATGCAGTTTTCTTTTCTGCAAGAATATCTGTATCTATACAGCCATATTCATCGTACTGTTCTCTGAGCTTTTGAGCCTGTGCATATGATGGCACAATTCCGGAGTTTGCTATAAGCTCCTGATTCTCTTTGTCAATATAGCTCAGCTCCACAGCGGGGCGAAGCTTCAAGGCTCCGCTGTCTGCTAAGTTCAGGAGAGGAGGTATCAGCTCCGTAAGGCGTATATATCGCCTGATTTGCTCTCTGCTTTCTCCGGTTTCTTCTCCGATCAAGCTAACTGATTTAACACCACTGGACTTGTACACCACTGGTGTACAAGTGGAGGTGGTGCGCTGTCCCTGCCTTTTGATTGCCTCAAGGCGCATTTTGTAAGAAAACGCTTTTTCTGAGGGCAGAATTACTGAGCGGTGAAGATTACTTTCAACCATAAGAATGGTAGCTTCATCATCACTCATATCTACAATTTCACATCGGAGAGTTTCAAGCCCTGCAAGCTCACATGCTCGCTTACGGCGGTGGCCGGATATGAGTTCATATCGTCCGTTTGGCTTCTGCCTTACTGTTGCGGGAGTCACAACACCGTGTATGCTTATGCTCTCAGCTAAATGCTGCATATCCTCGTTGTCAAGCACCTTGAACGGATGGCCGGGAAACATATCAATCTCACTGAGAGGGATTTCCCGTATTTTTGCCAGTTTTTCCTCGTCCCTCATTTCTTGAGAGCTGAAGAGTTCATCGAGACCTTTCATGGAAAGGTTAAATTTATCCAAGATTTAACACCTCCTGAGTAAAGGCAGTGTATGCCTGAGCTACGGCACTGTCCGGCGCATAGGCATATATGCTCATGCCCTCGCATGAGGTTTCCGCAGCCTTCACGGCCATTGGAATAGAGCTGTTGAATATTCGTATATGCTCTCCAAAACTCGCCTTGAGAGTATCTAATGTGGCTTTTGCAAGCTTTGTGCGCTTGTCAACAAGCGTGAGCAATATGCCGCCTATCTGGAGGCCTGAGTTAATATTTTTTCGCACTCGTGCAATCGTATAAAGCAGCTGACTCATTCCCTTAGCCGGCAAATACTGTGCCTGTACCGGCACGATAACGCTATCTGCCGCTGCCAGAGCATTGAGTGTGAGCATTCCAAGGGACGGATTACAATCTATAATTATGTAATCATAATTGTCCTTGATTGTTCTGAGATAGTTTTTTAAAATCTGCTCTCGGCACATAACGCTCACAAGGCTCATTTCCATGGCTGACAGCTCAATGTTTGAGGGAATAAGGTCAATGCCCTCGGTATGCTGTAATATACCGCTTTCGTCCAGCGGTCGATCGGATATAACAGCAGCGAGCTTATCTGCCAGCGTGACACTCAAACCGTCTGTGTCCTGCCAACCAAGACTCGCAGTTAAATCACCCTGTGGGTCACAGTCAACAAGCAGAACCTTTTTACCTGTTCGGGCAAGGCCAATGCCTAAATTAACGGTGGTAGTGGTTTTGCCCACGCCGCCTTTCTGATTGCAAATTGCTATTGTTTTGCAGTTATCCATTTCTCGTATATCTCCTTATTCTTATCAATGTATCAATACATTTAGGATAAAAATGTACTCCTAACGTGAGACTTTTAACAAAAGTCACCGAATCACGTTGGTATGTTGGTGTGTAGTATTTGACCCCGTCAACCCCTACATTGCCCGGTAGCATATGGGATACATCGCAGAGTGTATGCAGCGTACATACACATAGGTCGGAACCTCCGCCGGGTACTCCGGCAGCTCCGTAGAGAAGTTTCTTTAATAGACATACGGGTCGTGGCTACCATGGGTGCAGCCCATGGCTTACAGTCGGTAATCCCTCGCTCGCTCCCTGTTGAGAGGTCATGGCGTACCGGCATATCAAAGCTCGCCGTATGCTAAGTGTCTCTGCGACTGCTTATTTAATTTTCAAGGTGCATAATTGTTTATTTTTAATGAGCCATTAAGCTCTAAGAAAATAGCAGAGTTATTTCTTCAGGTCGTAAAAATCAGCTTGAGCCTTATTTAAGACTTTGAGTTTAGCCGGATCTGTAATGCTGCCAATATAATCTAACAAATCTATCTGATTTACAGTCCGGACTTGCTCAAGCTGTACAGCCGATAATCGTTTCAACCCACATTCTGAGCCGAGAATGATATGAGATTTTTGCCGTCTGCCTATGTGGCCTATGCGGGATGTCAGTGTAGCAACTACTGTTGTTGAGCTGCCCTCATTAGCAGCGTCCCCTTGTATTACAAGTGCAGGGCGAACGCCGCCTTGCACGGAGCCTTTTTCCGGCCCGAAATCGTAGTAGTAAATATCACCACGCCTGACGTTTTTTGCCATTTCATTTCGCCTCCTGTGTAGAGACTCACACTTTTGCTTTCTGAGCATAGAAAGAAAAGTTGTGATTATAAAAGAAAGTACAGACTTTTTGCTCTTAAACGGGAAATTCAAAAAGTCTAAAACCATAGCCGTTGGTGTGAGGTACAGGACTTGAACCTGTATACTGCGGACATCCGCTACTCTACCTTTGAGTTAACCTCCCATATCTGTCCTGATTGTCTGGCAGGACAGGTACCAGATTTGCTATCTTTCCTGGCAATTTTTATGCATTAGCGGAGAGACGTTTTTCTGTTCTGTTTGCATACTTTTTAGTTTTTCTGCAACCGATGATTTGTGTACAGTCTTTTGTTCAGTTTTCCCTTTTTCAGGGGTTAAATCGTCTATGTCTACGCAACGGTTATCAGGATTAAAGTGAATACCGTTTTTTTCTTCGCAAAAATCCTGCTGTCCATATTTCCAGTCCATAGCCTGCTCTATGCAATACTCAACATCATTTACTTTATATGCAAGAGCGCCGTTTTCCATTTCAACCGTATCCAAGCATCCAACATCAAAAAAATCGTGCTCAAAAGCCGGTAAATACCTTGAATCAACCTCGTCCCATTCATGCATTGTCAATTTGACAGTTTTATTTCCGTCAGTTAAAATCGTACTCATTTCATCCTCCTGTAAATTACATTTAGAGTTTTAACATATCTCACAATCGACAAGAGTGTACAAATCGTCCTCGTCCGGTCCGTCATAAATCGGGTATAACTTTAGGCCTCCACCAATATCATAATACTCACCGTTCCATGAGTGCATATCGTATGCCGAGAGCCACTTTTCCAATTCAAGTCTATCTTCTCTCGTGGAATCAGCCTTGACAGCTCTTGCTCTCAGCTCATCAAAGGAATATCGGTTCATTTTACTCACCTCTTTATCCTTACAGTGTGTCCGATAAGTGGAGCCGCCCGACCAACATCAGTAAAATACCAGCCATACACATCGTCGTCCGTGTCCTTTTCTATACGTGTTTCGATCCATTTCTGTTTCTTTGTTTGTATAGTTAAGCAATCACCACAGTGCAGCTCTACAATGGCAGAGTCATCGGTGATATAGCCGTCCACTAATTCCTGGGCAACAAATGCCAATCTTTTGTGATCATAGAGCAGAACAGCTTCCATTCTATCCTCCATAATCAAAAACTATCGGATACAAAATCCACCAACTTAAAGGCAATTGATATTGCCAGATGGCAGACAAAGAGCATTGCTGAAAAAACGAAGCCTAAACCTCGAAGTAACAAATGGCCAATCCGGAAAGAGTTTTCCATGATAGTCCTCCTTAAACAAGTTTTCTGACAAAAGCTTTGTCAATCTCACATCTGTCACTTAATGCCTGTATATCCTGCATAAGCTGTTTGGGCGAATAGTTAAGAGCATGAGCTATATACTGGATAGCTACAGAATCATCTTTCCTGTCCTGCAAGGCCGACACTAATCGTGTCGAGCCATTGTAAAACTCATACATTTTTTACCTCCTTGTTAATCACTTAATTATTTTTGTCATGTAACGCTGTTGGGCCAGTTCTGCGCTATAATTTTTTCGACCGTTAGGATTGTAAAGTCCATCTGTACCAAGCTCTATCTCGTTATATACGGAGCCGGTTGACTTGAAGATTGTTTTTTCAATTAGCTCCTCATATGATGCTCCTGCATCATATAATTCCTGAAAAATCTTGCGTTGATCCAAAGTGATCAGAAAGGCTTTGTGCGCCTCAAGATCACGCTCAAATGCTAAATCAGCACAATATCTTTTTTTGCCATTGGAAAGATATGTACCATCTTCGCCAAGCCTCAGTTCCCTGTATACGGACTGATAACCCAGTCCACCGAGCAGATCTCCGATTTCAGCGGTGGAACTTCGTTCATTCCACGCTGCCTCAATCTGTTTTCTCGTATTCAACGATCTAATTTTGTAAGCCACACCGCTTCCTCCTATATTACCAGTTTGTTTAAAATGCAAAAAAATTAAGCTGAGCATAAGGAATATTTGACCTTTCCTTATGTTCAACTTAATTATAGTACCCGCCATTTTTTATTTTAAGTTTGAAATTTTAAAAAAATAGTCATACTTTTTATTGCTCACGCATATATTGGTTATATGCTGTTGAATTAGGAGGTATAAAAATGGAAGTTGATATTGACGATTTTATTTTT
>JARHZW010000099.1 GCA_029264685.1 Candidatus Limivicinus sp. | reverse complement strand
TGAGGAACGCTATCAGAGTGCCAGAGAGCTAAGCGAGGATTTGGAGCGGTTTGCCCAACCTCCTGCTGCTCCTGCACAAATCGAGGATGAAAAAGCAATGAAGGCTAAAGAGAGAAAAATGAGACGCCGTGAAAAACAGGAGACAAGAGAGGCTGTGCGTGAAAACAGAAGACGGGCCTCAAAGGTAAGCTTCCTTTTGGGCTGCTTCGGAGTCCTTATGGTGGCAATCGGTCTGTTTGCCTTCCTGTGGAATTTTTGGCTGGGTGACATTTTTGCTCCTGCAAAGAGAATCAATCTTCCGGATTTCAGCGGACAAAATTATGAGCAGCTTTTAAATGACCCTCAGTATAAGGATATGTACAGCTTTCAGGTTATGTTTGTGGTTGACCCGGATATGGAACCAGGAACTGTTATGAGTCAGAATCCTGCCGGCGGGCGAAGCATGATGGTTACTCCCAGCGGCATAGAGGTAGAGCTTACGGTTAGCTCCGGAGCTACAATGACTCCCGTGCCTGATATTATCAATATGGATTACCGTGAAGCAGCTGCAAAGCTGAAACAGGCAGGCTTTTATGTGGAGATAGAAAACATTGTATCCGACTCAGTTGCGCCTGACTATGTGGCGGATGTTAACCCCGGAGTCGGAGAAGAAATATCCACAGGCTCTGTGGTATATATTACCGTAAGTGTCGGCCAGTCCCTTGATATGGTACCCATGCCTAACCTTATCGGTCTGTCCGAAGAGGCTGCCATAACGCAGATTGAAGGTGCGGGTCTTAGCTACGGTGGTGCTGAGCGAGTTTCTTCAGATGTTATGAGCGGTACAGTTATTTCCCAGAGCGTAGATGCGGGTACAGAAGTGGAAGAGCACAGCAGAATAACTCTTTCCGTATCTACCGGACCGGAGGGCTGATGAGAGAAAATGTTATAATCAAGGCTCTGAGCGGGTTTTATTATGTCCAGACCCCGGAGGGCGTAATGGAATGCAAGGCAAGGGGAAAATTCCGCATGGACGGCACGTCGCCTCTTGTTGGCGATAAGGTGGTGTGCAGCAAGGATCAAAACGGTAAGGGCAGGATAGACAAAATTGAAGAGCGAAAGAACTTCTTTATAAGACCTGCCGTTGCCAATATAGATTGTCTGGTTTTTATTGCAGCAAATACAAATCCGGTTACAGACCCTTTCCTTGTTGACAGAGTTTCGGTTATTGCCGAGGATGCAGGCTGTGAGCTTGTGATTTGTGTAAATAAAACCGATATAGACAAAGGAAAAGAGCTTGTAGACATTTTTGAGCTTGCCGGATATAAAGTGCTTGCCATAAGCGCAAAGACCGGCGAAGGGCTTGAGGAGCTGCGTGAATGTCTTAAAGGTAAAATATCTGCCTTTACCGGAAACTCGGGTGTTGGCAAATCCAGCATTTTAAATATGCTGATGCCGGGAGTGAATATTCCGGTCGGGGAAGTAAGCGAAAAACTGGGAAGAGGCCGCCATACTACAAGGCATGTGGAGCTGTACTCGATAGGAGAGGATACCTATATTGCCGATACTCCCGGGTTTGCATCGTTTGACATTGAGATGATGAATGTTATTCCGAAAGAAGACCTCCAGTTTGATTTTATAGACTTTGCCCCGTATATAGGCAAATGCCGTTTTAACAACTGCGCCCATCTCAAAGAACCGGGGTGTGCGGTTCGGGAGGCACTGGATAACGGGGAAATTTCTCAGAGCAGATATAACTCATATGTGAGGCTTTATGAATTGAGCGCACAGCATAAATCATGGGAATTGAATAAATAGTCTCAAATTGCCGCTTCCTGCGTATAATGGATTGAAACATTGTATGCGGGGGGCGGTTTTTATGCGTAGGGGTCGCCGCAATATGTGGGGATGTATTGCGATTGGCGTCGGATTGATTATTATTCTGTCAATGGTTTTGCCGACTGAATTCTGGTGGTTTGCATTTGCGGCTCTGCTCATTTGCCTTGGAATATGGTATTTGAGAGGCTGCTGAGGGAGGGAAATATGCAATGAAGGTATATATAATAAAACTACCGAAGTTTTTAAGTAAATTTGTTCAGTACTTCTGCAAAAAGTAATACTTAGCTTCTCTGCCGCATATTATGTACAAACTGTGCGGTAAGGAGCGTTTGATATGGAGATAAAATTTGAAAATAAACTTGTTCCGTCTTATAGGGAAGTGTCCCATCAGGTAAAGAGAATTCAGGAAAGCGCAGAAACAGTGGTGCCTGATACAAACGACGATATAGGAAGAATAGCGTCTGTTCACACATCCGTCATGCTTAAAAGCAAGGAACTGACCGGCAGAGGAGTGCAGGTTTCCGGAGAAGTAAGTGCTGTTCTGCTGTACATAACCGAGAGTGAAAATGCGGTAGCATATATACGGCTGTCAAAGGCTTTTACGATGGAATTTGAAACAGGTGATATGGAAGCCGATACCATAGCTCAGATAAATTTGAGCGTTACCAACGCAGAGGCAAGAGTTTTAAATCCCCGTAAGGTATCGGTCACCGTGGAATTGGCAGGCGAATTAAGCTGCTACAGGCAGGAGAGCGCAGGAGTTGAAGAAAGCCTGCCTGAATGTGATTGTACGGGTGTACACACTAAAACCGAAAAGGACGAACTGACGCTGCCTAATGCGGTTTGCGAAAAAACATTTGCTCTGAACGAACAGTTCAGTTTTCCTGCCGGAAAACCGACCCCCTCAGAACTGGTTTTTCAGAATGTAAATTTCAGTGTAGACGAAAGTCAGCATATAGGCAGCAAAATAATAGTAAAAGGCAGCGTTAATTTAGAAATATGCTATCTGTCAAAAGAGGTGAATTATCCGCTGCGTACTCAGTTTTCAACGCCCTTTTCCCAGATAATAGATACCGGAGAGGAGGAAATGGACAGCTGCACCGTGATAATTCAGCTAACCTCGGCCTATTATGAGCTGATAGACTCAATTAACGGAGATAAGCTGCTTGATGCAGAACTTCACGCAGTGGCTCAGGTGGTAAGCAGAAAGCGGCACGCTATTTCCTATATATCTGATGCGTACAGCAACCGTATGCCTGCTTCATGCAGTACTAAAGCTTTTCAGTATACGGAGGTTTCCGAGACTGAGAAAATCTATCTGGGTTCAGATGAGCATATAAGCATAGCTGAGGATTGCGGAGATGTACTGAGTGTATTCACATCTGTAACTCAGGCGGCAGCTATGCAGGGAAAATTCAGCGCAGCGATATGTCTTGACATTATATATGAAAGCAAGAGCGGGACGCTATCCTCTGCCAGAAGGATTGTTAATGTGGAACAGGACAGTCAGGGAAGCAGCGTACGGCTTCTTGGAGCGAGAATAAGTGAAATAAGCGTAAAACCTGAGGGAGAAGCTCTGGAATGTCATTTGAGTGTGGAGCTGAATTACCAGACTTTAAATACGAGAGAAATCAGCAGAGTGACGGAAATGGAACTGGACGAGGAAAAAGAATATGATATGTCAAAATTCCCAAGTCTTTTTATGGTTAAGCGGGACGGAGAGACGCTTTGGGAACTGGCAAAAAATTACCATTCCAGCGTGGAGAGCATAGAAAGCTACAATGCTGCTGCTGAGAGCGAAACGGCAGGCTTGCTGCTGATTCCGAGAGAAATTTAAAATACACAGGCTTGTCAAGACAAAAATAAAGGGGAAAAAGGTTTTTTGACCTTGAAAAAGCCTTGAGAATATGTTAAAATATCAGCCGTTAAAATATAGCTAAATGAATGCGTAAGAGGAGCTGTTATTATGTCTGGACATTCCAAATGGCACAACATACAGAAAACAAAAGGCGCGGCTGACGCAAAAAGAGCTCAGGCTTTCACTAAAATTGCCCGTGAGATGATAGTTGCCGTTAAAGAAGGCGGCGGCGGAGATCCTAAGAGCAATTCCAAGCTTGCTACCGTAATCGCTAAGGCAAAGGCCGCCAATATGCCTAATGACAATATTAAGCGTACAATCGACAAGGCTTTAGGTGCAGGTAATACCGAAAACTTTGAAAAAATCGTTTATGAGGGATACGGACCTAACGGAGTTGCCGTTATTGTAGAAACCATGACCGACAACCGTAACCGTACTGCCGGCGAAATGCGCCACTACTTTGATAAGTACGGCGGAAACATGGGTGCTGCAAACTGTGTTTCCTGGTCCTTCGACAGAAAAGGTGTTATTGTTATTGATAACGAGGACGAGGAGCTTGAAGAAGAAGCAGTTATGATGGATGCGCTTGAAGCCGGTGCAGATGATTTTGAGGCAGACGGCGAGGTTATGACTGTATACACCGGAGAGGATAATGTGGCTGAGGTTTCTGAGGCCCTTACTCAGAAAGGTTATACTTTGCTTTCTGCACAGGTGGAAATGCTGCCTCAGAACGGTTATGTTAAGCTCACCGACGAGGGAGACATTAAAAATATGCAGAAAATGCTGGATATGTTCGAGGACAACGATGATGTTCAGAACGTATGGCATAACTGGGAAGACGCTGAATAAGCTTATAAAAGAAAGCCGACGATTTTCGTCGGCTTTTTTGCTGCATACAGGCCATGAAATGTGTTGACACGGCAGAAGATTTTAAGTTATTATTATAATGGATAAGAGGGAGTAACCGACACGCCCCCAAGGCTGTTTACGGTGTCGTCAGCACAGTGCATTGCACTCGGTACCGTGAGTAACCGGTGAGACTTTTATTGCAGTTTCAACGGTAATAAGGCACATTGAAGTCCTTATGCTGAATTTATTCTACATAGGAGAAAAATATGGGTGTATTGGAAATTATTATTCCGTTTGTCGGTGGCCTCGGTATGTTTATCTATGGTATGCAGACCATGGCGCAGGGACTGGAAAATGCCGCAGGAGACAGAATGCGATCCCTGCTTGAAATCCTGACAAAAAACAAGCTTATGGGTGTGCTGCTTGGATTTGCAATTACGGCTGTAATTCAAAGCTCTTCTGCTACTACAGTTATGGTGGTTGGTTTTGTAAATGCGGGGATGATGAATCTCCATCAGGCCATGGGAGTAATTATGGGTGCCAATATCGGTACTACTGTTACCGGCTGGCTTGTTTCGAGTGCTGAATGGGCTAAATTTTTCAGTCCTGTCACCCTTGCTCCGGTTGCAATTATTGTAGGTGTTTTTATAATGCTTACCGGTAAACGCTATGCCACAAAAGAGCTGGCAAAGATAGTCTTTGGCTTCGGTTTGCTGTTTGTCGGAATATCTACCATGTCTCAGGCGGTTGAACCGCTTAAATTCAATGAGACTTTCTGTAATATTTTTGTGACATTGGGCAGCAACCCTCTGCTTGGAATAGCGGCCGGCGCCATTGTTACTGCCATTATCCAGAGTTCCTCCGCATCAGTCGGTATTCTTCAAAGCCTTGCAGCTGCGGGCCTCGTGCCTTTTGAAGCGGCTATATACATAATTATGGGACAGAATATAGGTACCTGTATAACAGCTATCCTTTCCGGCCTTGGAGCTAACAGAAATGCAAAAACGGCGGCTCTCATGCACCTGTTGTTTAACATTATAGGTACAGCAATTTTCAGCATAGCGGCTATAGTGTACTTTAATGCGACGCACCCGGTGTGGGCTTCGGGTGCGATAACTCAGACACAGATAAGCCTTATACATACTGCGTTCAATTTGGCGACCACATTTATTCTCTTCCCTGCTTCCGGACTTATAATTAAGCTTGCAATGAAAATTGGCAAAACTGACAGTGGGGAGTCAAACGAGGATGAGTCGCTGCTTGACCTTCGTTTGCTTGAAACTCCCGGAATTGCACTTTCAAGTCTTAAAACTGAGCTTGAGCGTATGGGTGAGATGGTACAACGGCATTTGCAAATTGCAGAGGGAATTCTGCTGCTTCCGGAGGAAGGCAAAATACGGGAGATAAAAGAAATAGAAAAACGGGTTGACCGTATGACTTCCGATATTTCAAATTTTGCCATAAGCCTCTCAGGTCTGCAAATAAGCCAGCGAGAGCATAGAGAAACAATGCAGATCCTTCAGGTGGTTTCGGATATGGAGCGAATCAGCGACCAGTGCGAAAATATAGCGGAATATGCAGAGCAGATGTTAGAGCGTGGCTTAAAGCTTTCCGATGAGGCAAAGAAGGAAATTTCAAAGCTGGCTGAAGTATGCGTATCCTCTTACGATTATGCGCTGAAAGCTTATGTCGAGGGAGACGAGGAGAGCAGCGCAAAGGCAATAGAAAAGGAAACTGAAGCGGACGAACTGGAAATAGAGTTCAGAAGCAGAAATATTGAACGGCTTACAGGCCACAGGTGTGAAGCCGGCACAGGAATTGTATATCAGGATGCTCTTGTAAGCTTTGAGCGTATATCTGACCACGCAAGAAATATTGCGGAAGAAAGAGAGAAAACCGAAAAATTACCATAAAGCATAAAGAAATAAAAATAAAAAAGTCAGCAGACAAATCGGCTGACTTTTTGAGCTGGTCTGTAAGCCGGGTTCTGTCTTAAACAATCATCTATCTAGACCTGCCGTTGCCGACAGGTTCAAGCCACCTCCTGAGAACGGTCGGGCAGACCATGCGTTCTCCCACGGTGTTGCTCCGGATAGAGTTTACAGCAACTGCGTGTTACCACACAGCGAGTGAGCTCTTACCTCACTTTTCCACCCTTACCGGAATAATCCGGCGGTATATCTCTGTTGCACTTGTCCGAGGGTCACCCCTGGCGGGCGTTACCCGTTATCCTTGCCCTATGGAGCCCGGACTTTCCTCATGCGCCGGTTTTCACCATGCGCCCGCGATTGTTCGGCCTGCTCATTTCACTATTGTACTAAGTTTTCTCCTGTAAGTCAATATTTAATTCTTGTAAAGAAGAGAAAAAAGCTGTATAATTAAAAAGTTAGATTAGAGACTGTGAGGCGATTTTTGTGACTTTAAAGGACTATGTTGAAGCTCTTAAAGAAAAAAGCATTGCTGTCATTGGTATAGGTATCAGCAATAGACCTCTTATAGAATTATTGTTAGAATCAGGCTGTGATGTTACTGCCTGCGACAGGCGAAGTTTTGAAGAACTTGGCGAATATGGTGTTAAACTGAGAGAAATGGGCGCAAAGCTCATGCTTGGAGAGAATTACCTTGACGATTTAAGTCAGGATGTTATTTTCCGCACCCCGGGTCTTATGCCTTTTGATTCTCATTTACAGGCTGCAAAAGAGCGGGGGAGCGTTATTACCTCGGAAATGGAGGCTTTTTTTGCCCTCTGTCCATGCCGTACTATTGCTGTAACCGGAAGTGACGGCAAAACCACAACCTCCAGCATTATTGCGGAGCTTTTGAGAACTGCCGGATACACGGTACACCTTGGCGGAAATATCGGAAATCCTCTTCTTTGCGAAATCCCCAATATCGAAAAAGATGATATTGCGGTTCTGGAACTTAGTTCATTTCAGCTTCACAGTATGATGTGCAGCCCTAATGTGGCGGTTATAACAAATCTTACCCCCAACCACCTTGACAAGCACGACGGCTTTCAGGATTACATAGACGCAAAAATGGAGATATTCCTTCATCAGAGTGAAAATGCAAGACTCATTTTGAACTACGATGATGCACATACTCCCTATTACCGCTCTGCGGCTCACTCAAAAATAAGCTATTTCTCCGACAAGAGCTACGTTTCAAACGGGGTAATTTGCAGAGACGGTACGATATACAGAATGTGTGACAACGAGAGGTCCAGGATTATGGAAAGCAAAGACATCCTAATTCCCGGAGAACACAATGTTCTCAATTATCTTGCTGCCTTCGGCGCTACCTCCGGTTTGGTGAGCAACGAGGTATGCAAAAAGGTTGCGGTGAGCTTTGGCGGTGTTGAGCACCGTCTGGAACAGGTCAGAATGATAAAAGGAGTCACTTTTATTAACGATTCCATCGGCTCAAGTCCTACCCGTACCATAGCCGGACTCCACGCATTAAAGAAAAAGCCTATACTGATTGCCGGCGGATATGACAAAAAGATACCATTTGATGAATTGGGAGACGAAATCTGCCTTCACGCAAAAAGTCTGTTCCTTACCGGTGACACGGCGGAGAAAATTCGTGATGCAGTGGTAAATTCAAAATACTATGCTGAAAGCGGTATTGAGATTACGATAATAGAAGACTTTGATCAGGTGGTCAAAGCCGCCGCTGCATCTGCTATGGCAGGGGATACGGTTTTGTTTTCTCCGGCCTGCGCCTCTTTTGACAGGTTTAAAAACTTTGCCCAAAGGGGAAATTACTTTAAGAAACTAATTATGGAGATATAAAGAGATGAGAATTTCAGAGATAAAGCCACAGGTCTGGAAAATGGCTGAAAAGGCCGAAGAAATGTGCAGAGAACGATTTTTCGAGATCGATAAAGTGGCCGAGAAAAACACCATGCGTGTTATGGAGGCTTTTCAGGATAACCGTGTTGCGGAGTGCTGCTTTGCAGGTACTACCGGATACGGCTATGATGATATAGGAAGAGACACACTGGATAAGATTTATGCCCAGCTTTTCGGAACAGAAGCAGCACTTGTTCGCATTGGCTTTGTAAACGGCACTCATGCCATATCTACTGCAATGTTCAGCCTTGTAAAACCGGGTGACACCATTTTGTCTGTTACCGGCACACCCTATGACACCATACGCCCTGCAATCGGAATAGAGGGAGACTGCCACGGCTCGTTGAAGTTTTATGGCATAAAATACGACGAAGTTGCGCTTACCTCTGAGGGAAACCCTGATTTTGATGCAATCAAGGCAAAATGTGCCGACCCGAAGGTAACCGCTGTTATGATTCAGCGCTCTATCGGATATGATGTAAGAAGAGCTCTTTCCGTGCGTGAAATAGGCGAGATATGCAAGGCTGTAAAATCCGTTAATCCTAATATTAACGTTATGGTGGATAACTGCTACGGCGAATTTGTAGATGTTATCGAGCCTACTCATGTGGGCGCCGATCTGG
>JARHZW010000089.1 GCA_029264685.1 Candidatus Limivicinus sp. | reverse complement strand
ATGAACCAGGGCTCATCCATACCGGACTCATAAGCTGCCTTGGACTGGATTGCAACGGGAACGGATGCGATGGAAGCGAAAATTTCGTTATCGTATTTGCCAAGCTCAAGAACAACGGTGTAGTCATCCACAACTTCGGTAGAAACCACGTTGGACAGCACGCTTGAAACGAAAGATTCCTTGGCCATATCGAAGGTAAACTTTACGTCCTCAGCGGTAAGAGGAGTACCGTCGGAGAAATGAGCATTGTGCACAAGGTTGAACTTCAGGTGAGTATCATCGGTGTACTCCCAGCTCTCTGCAAGGCAGGGAACCAGTTCGCCCTCGTAGGTGAAGCGGATAAGGTTCTCGTGGGTAAGCTTGAGAACCACGTTGTTTGCGGCATCCTGCTGTTCCTGAAGATTCAGGTTGTTAATGTCAACAGCAGTTCCTATTACCAGATCCTTCTTGTGTGCAGGCACACCGGAAGCATCTGTCTGAGTCTGGGAATTTCCATCCTCAGGCTTTTGAGCAGGTTTTTCGCCGCAGGCAGTAAAAAGGCCCAGTGCCATAACCATGCACAGCAGCAATGCGATTGTCTTTTTCATTCTGTTTTTCTCCTTTTTTATTTTAATTAAAACCTCGCAGCGTCCGTCAGCAGCTCTGCAGAAGCCGCAACAAAGTGCTGCGAATTTAGGACATATTTGCACTGTATATGCGTCATATACATAAATATAGAAGTACCGATGAATACATTTAAGCGTATCATCGGCACTTGATTATTCTTCTGTTCTCTAACTTTGACAATTATATCAACGATTTTCTGATTGTCAATCGCTTTAATTCATATTTTGTTCACAGCTGAGTGTTTTCTAATAACCCCACAAATTCAATCTATACATTTTGTCTAATATGTACATATTTTTTTCCTGAAGCTGTTTTCTTTAAACATATTTGCGTGGTAACAGCAGCAGCACGCAAAATATCTAAAGTATTCATTCCAATATTTTACATTTATATAAAGTTTGTCGCTTATAGACATAATTACGCTATAAATCCAAATTTTCATACGGCGATTATTATGCGTCAATCCGATTAAAAGCTCTATATTTCTTTCTCATTCCTTTTGTACCGCTCTCTTCGTTCCATGCGGTTATATTTTCTGCTCACGCTCAACTTTCATGTCACATTACAGGCTGTTCGAAATATTTATTATTCAGTCTTTTCATGCCGCAAAGAACTGTTGCGCCGTACCGTTTTTGTGATATAATCAGTCTGAAAGCAAAAGGTGATATAGGAAAGCTTCTTATGTAAATTATTGGGTTAATAATAAAATTTAACATTTCTGTGCATCTGACTATTGGCTGCACATAAATATAGATATAAGCTAAGTGTAAAGGAAAGTGAAAAAGCTTGCTCCGGATTATACCTTTCAGGCAGCTTGCCGGCTTTGCTTTTTCAAAAAGAATTTGTATAAGACAAGGAGATTTTTTTGGTGGGTATTTTTTTAACTCTCGCCTATCTGTTTTTTATCGGGTCAGTTTGCGGATGGGTACTGGAACTGCTTTATCGAAATCTTAAACACCCTCATCAGAAGTGGATAAACCCCGGCTTTTGTACCGGTCCTTATGTTCCGCTCTATGGCTTCGGCCTTTGTATTCTGTATCTGCTGGCCTCGCTGGAGCAGTACAATTTGATTGCAAACCCGTTCTGGAACAAAGCGGTCACTATTCTGGCCATGGCAGTGTGCATGACACTGATAGAATACATAGCCGGTATAATGTGCCTGAAGCTCTTTAAGCTCCGTCTCTGGGATTACTCCGGTCTTTGGGGCAACATTCAGGGTATAATCTGCCCTGTGTTTTCCCTTGCATGGGGTCTTCTGGGAGCGGCATATGATTTTCTGGTTCATCCCCACATCCTGCACGCCTTACAGTGGCTTTCTCAAAATCTGGCTTTTTCCTTTGTAATAGGTATGTTTTTCGGTATATTCATTATTGATGTGGCCCACTCGGCACAGCTTGTTGCAAGGATGAAGAAATTTGCCGATGAAAACCAGGTGGTTGTTAAATATGAAAATATTAAACAGCACATTCGGAATATGCATCAGCAGAGGTCTCTTAAATATCACTTCTTTACCCCCTTCCGTTCCGAGCACAGTCTTATCGAGCATTTGCGTGAGATGAGCGATTCCCACGAGCAGCTGCGGAAAAAAGTGAAGATAAAAAAATAATTACAGCGCCATGGTTTAAAATGTCTGTGTGTAAAAAATACGCACAGACATTTTTTTGCTTTAAAGTTTGCACCTAAGAATATTTTGCTGAATTTATATATTTTTATTGTAAAAGTTTTGACATTATATATTACAGGAAAATATTTGCAATTTTCTCCCGATAATAGTAGAATGAACTCAGTTTATAAAAACAGTGCTTCCAAGCTTGTCAGTGTGTAATTTATCTTATGCTGACGACTAAGAAGGCGCAAACTGAATTATTGGAGGGAAAAATCACGAAGACTTACAACAAAGTCAGTCCGGAGATTCTTGAACAGCTCCGAAGCGTAGTAGGCGATAGACGCATACAGTTCGGCGAAGCTGTAAATCCGGTCTATTCGCATGATGAAATGCCAATTTACGGAAAATATTTTCCTGAGGTAGTATGCGAGGCGGAATCAACGGAAGAAGTAGCTGCCATAATGAAAATCTGCTCTGAAAACAACATCCCCGTAACCCCCAGAGGTGCCGGTACGGGTCTGGTGGGAGGCTGTGTGCCTCTTTACGGCGGAGTTGTTCTTTCCACTTCCAGAATGAACAAAATTCTGTCCTATGACATGAACAATCTGGTGGTGCATATACAGCCCGGTGTTCTGCTCTGCGATCTTGCCGCCGATGCAATCGCCCACGGCCTTATGTACCCCCCTGATCCAGGTGAAAAAACCGCAACCGTGGGAGGCAATGTCTCCACAAATGCCGGAGGTATGCGTGCCGTAAAATACGGCGTTACCAGAGACTATGTGCTGGCAATGACCGTGGTTCTGCCCAGCGGAGAAGTTATAAAGCTTGGTAAAACCGTATGCAAGACCAGCTCCGGATACAGCCTTCTTCACCTTATGATAGGAAGTGAAGGTACTCTGGGCATCATAACCGAGCTTACGCTGAAGCTTATCCCCAAGCCCGCATATGATATTTCATTTATAGTCCCATTTAAGACTGTGGAGGAGTGCATTGCCGCCGTTCCGGAAATAAAGCTTGCAAATCTGGACCCCCAGTCTATAGAATTTTTTGATGCGGACATTGTAGAGATGTCCTCCCGCTTTACCGGCGAGCCTATTTTCCCCGTCAATATGGACGGCACCGCCGTTGCCGCCAGCCTGCTTGTTACGCTGGTGGGTGACTCTCAGGAGGCTCTCATGCCGCAGATCAGGCAGCTTGGTCAGGTAGCCGCAGGAGCCGGCGCAATGGATGTTCTCGTAGTTGACACGGCCGAGCGCAAAAAAGCCGTGTGGGCTGCAAGAAGCTCTTTCCTTACGGCTATAGAGGCCCAGACCAGATTCCTTGACGAGATGGACGTTGTGGTTCCCGTGGATAAAATCGCCAAATTTCTCATTTTCGTCCGCAGCGCAGGAGCGGAAACCGGCATAACCATACGCAACTTCGGTCACGCCGGTGACGGAAACCTTCATATTTATGCCTGTGCGGACGATCCGGATGAGGCTGAATTCCACAGACGTGCAAAGATAGTGATGGATAAATCCTACGCTAAATGCACTGAATTTCAGGGTCAGGTCTCTGGTGAGCACGCTATCGGTCACGCAAAAAAGGAGTATCTCCGTGAATCCGTAGGTGACACCGTATTCAACCTTATGGTGCAGATTAAAAAGGTATTTGATCCGCTTATGATTCTCAATCCGGGCAAAGTCTGCACAAACCTTGAGGAGGCGGAATAAAATGCTTAAAATCTTAGTGTGTGTAAAGCAGATTCCCGATGTGGATCTGGTCAAAATGGACCCTGAAACCGGAAATCTGGTTCGAGACGGCGTTCCCTCTCTGATGAATCCTCTTGACACAAACGCCCTTGAAGCTGCGCTTCAGATAAAGGAGCGCTTCGGCGGCACTCTCACCGCCATTACAATGGGTCCCCCCGCTGCTGCCGAGGTTCTTCGTGAAAGCATTTCCGTAGGTGCTGATGAGGGCGTTCTTGTTTCAGGCCGTGCATTCGGCGGAGCGGATACCCTTTCAACCAGCTATTCCATAGCAAAAGCCGCCGAAATGTCAGGTCCCTATGACCTGATTTTCGCAGGTAAAGAAACGCTGGACGGTGCCACGGGACAGATGGCAAGTCAGCTTGCAGAGCGCTTTGACTGCTCCCAGATAAGCTGCTGTACAGAAATCGAAAGCATTGAAAACGGTGTGGTCCGTGCAAAGCGCCAGCTGGACTCCGGCGTTCAGACCGTGGAGGCCAAGCTCCCCTGCCTGATTACCGTTGAAAAAGCAGGTTTTATTCCCAGACTTCCCAGATTAAACTCATGGCTCCAGTCAAAAAACGCTCCCATTACCGTTTTGGATGAAAACAGTATAGCAGGGCTTGACACACAGCTTATAGGCGTTCCCGGTTCCGGCACCATTGTTCCCAAAATCTACCCGCCTCAGCTTCCTGAGCCGGGACAGATATTAAATGAGGGCAGCATGAATGCCACCGTTAATAAGCTGGTTGAACTGCTTGAGGAAAGGGGCGTACTCTGATGAATAAAAACCAATACCGTGATATGTGGGTATACATCGAAAAAGAGGGAGAAAAGGTTGCTCAGGTCAGTCTTGAGCTTTGCTGTGAAATCAGAAAGCTCTGCAACGAGACCGGCGAGAAGCTATGTGCAGTGTCCTTCGGTTCTCTGCCTGAAGGAGAGCTGGATAAAATTCTTGAATGCGGAATTGACAGGCTGATTATTGTTGACGGTTCAGGTTATGAGCAGTTCAATATCGACTCATACGCAAACGCTTTCACCGTGCTTTCCCGTAAATATATGCCATCGGCAATTTTTGTAGGAGGTACTGTTGACGGAAGAGACTTTGCTCCCCGCTTTGCCGTTCAGCTCAATACCGGCTGCACTTCCGACGCTATGGAGCTTGTTTATAACAGGGATAGCGGAGATATTGAGTTTATCGAGCCTGCCGTAGGCGGTAAAATCATGGCCGTTATTACAGTTCCCGTACTTCGTCCTCAGGTCGGCACGATCAGGCCCGGTACCTTCAAGTACGCTCCCGCAGGCAGGAAGGAAAATGTGGAGACCGTCCATGAGGTCATTGATTTTCCGACAGAGAAAAAACGCTGCCGCGTAGTTTCCTTCACTCCTGACTATAAGGACCCTGAGCTTGACATTGCAGACTGCGACGTTGTCGTCTGCGTAGGCAACGGCTTAAAAAACAAGGAAGATCTGGAGCGCTACCGCAGGCTTGCAAAGCTTCTCGGCGGTAAGATTGGCTGCACCAGACCGCTGTTTGACCGTGGTATACTCCCCTATCAGCTTCAGGTGGGTCAAAGCGGCGTTATGATAAAGCCCAAGCTGTACATAGGCTTCGGTATTTCCGGCGCTGTAAACCACACTGCCGGTGTGGACGCAGATGTTTTCGTAGCCGTTAACTCCGACCCCGATGCTCAGATCTTTGCCTACGCCGACTATGGCATAGTCGGTGATATGAACAAGGTTTGTGACACTATGATAGCAGCTCTTGAAGCTAAGAAAGCTTAAAACTCTACGCCTCTTTTGCGGCTCTACCGCCGTGAAAGAGGCTTTTTATTGCTGAAATCTCAGCGGTTAAACAAAAGCTCTTGTGATAAGCGCAATATGGTAATATAATAAACTCGTCAGCCGGAAAACCGTTTGCAGGCTTCTGTCCGCTTTCGCAAGCTGATATATTTTATTTTTAAATGTTATTTTAAGGGAGAAAATATATGTCTGTACAAGGTAAAAGCAGGGAAAAAATTATCCTGGTTTATGGTTTATCAGGTATGCAGCTTATGACTCTTGCCATGGCTGCAAAAAAAGAGGGTATTCGCTGCAAGGCCGTTTCCGACAGTGAAACCGGTCTCACAATTTCTCAGCTCCTCTCCGGAGAAGAGCACGCCTGTCCCGATTCCGTTCCGCTCAGCGGTAAATACGCACTGCTTTCCGGTTTTGACGGTCAGCTTGACAGAGCTATGGCTCTTATCAATCAGTCTGCAAGCGGAGTTATTAAAGCCGTCCACACAAAAAATAATACCGGCTGGAGATTTGCAGATCTGTGCTTTTCTATCCAGCAGGAGCAGGATGTCATAAACAGACTGAAACAAAAGAAGTGAGTCCAAACGGCTCACTTTTTTTGAATACAGCATAAATCCTCCGCTTCACGGGAAAATTTGAATTTTTTTCTCCTTATTTTTTCATAATGTGATTTAATCACAGAAAGCTGCTCTTATTTGTAATAATATAGTTACATTAAATACATCAAGGAGGAAATCTAATGAAAAAAATATTCGGAGTTCTTTTCTCAATGTTTATGCTGGCCGGCTGCGGTTCCGGCTCCGGTGACGGAACATTCAAGCAGATAAGTCAGGACGATGCAGCATCTATAATGGAGTCTGAAGATAACTACATTATTCTTGATGTACGCAGACCCGACGAGTTTTCAACTGGTCACATCCCCCATGCAATAAACATCCCCAACGAAACTATTGGTTCTGAAGAAATTCCCCAGCTGCCTGAAAAAGACCAGTTGATTCTGGTCTACTGCCGCAGCGGAAACCGCAGCAGACAGGCTGCCGCAAAGCTGGCTGCTCTCGGCTACACCAACATTGTGGAGTTCGGCGGTATAAACACCTGGACAGGCGATATTACAACCGACTGACCCATATAGACAAAATACTCTGTTATTTTCTGCTAATGCAGAAAGCAACAGAGTATTTTTTTACACTTTAAGAAATAATCAGCAGCGAGCTTGTTACAAATGGGCAGCTTTTGACCATATATCCCGTGAATATACTGATTTTCACCGCCGCTTAGTTCATCTTCAAAATTTCCTGCACTTTTTCCGCATTTGGCGAGCTAAGCTTAACCAAACTCAGCAGCTTCGTATAAAAAGCTTTTATGTCACTGTCACCTAATATATATCTGACCTGACTGTTATTTACCGCAACGGAAAACAGCTGCTCCAGCATTTCGTCGCTCCACATGGAGTACATACTCAGCCCCCTTATAATTTCATGCGTGCTTGCAAAGCTTCCGCTGTTTTCCAGCGCAATTACAAGATTAGTCTTTTCTCTGTCGCTGTCATCGCTCTTTTTGTCAGCTTCCGTATTTTCTTTTTTGCACTTATAATAAATTTCTTCCAGAACTTCATTTTTAGAAGTTCTCTCTATAATTGCTTTCACAAGAAAATCAAGTTCGGAATTCTCCGTGTAGTCCGCAGGGACAAAATACTTTATTCTCTCTTCACGCATCATCTTGTATGCTTTGGTTTTGTCCTTGGTTTCCGCATCAAAAACAGCTATTGAATGTCCACCGTTTTTGTTCACAAGCTTCATGCACGGCACATCCGTATCGCTGTCACCTATATAAATCATATTTCGGAAGGGCACTCTTATCTCTTCAGGGGAAAAATATTCGTTTACCCCTTGATCGTTCACATCTAAAACACCCTTTTCGATTCTGAAAAGGAACTGGGTCTTATTTGTATAGTTAATCACCTGCGCCGGCCACACCGCCACATTGCTCTCATCATAATAAAATGAACAGGCGTATATTTTTTCAAATTCTTTTGCGACTTTGGTGCCCTCGATCATTTCTTTCAGTCCGGAGGAGATGATATAGTGTTCTACAATAACTCCGTGCTGCAAGCCGTAGTCTCTTATCCGGCTGAACCAATCCTCAACACCGGGAAAAAGCTTCACTTTCGAGCCGTAGTCATTGAGATTTTCTTTTGTGAGCAGTATCTGACCGTCAGCCTTATGCTTCATTGTAAACATCCATGCAAGATTTTGATCCATATCGTTATTTTCGGCAAGCATATTGGACTCCTTCCAGAAATCCTCAACCTCACAGCCTACCGACTGAATGTAGCCCTGAGCCTGCATATCATCGGGAGACAGGGTTTTATCGAAGTCATAGCATATGGCCAGAACCGGTTTATCCTCTTTGTGTTTCCTCTCCAGAACTTTATTTTCCATAATCCTCTCCTCATAAAGCGGGCAAAACAGCCGTTTCATTTGAACTGTTTTATCTTATATATTATGATTTTACCACACATACCTTAAAAATGTGTATTAAAAATGTGAATTCTCAAATTTGCCGGCTAAGATTTTAAATCCTTGCACGGCCGCTTTCCGTATTCCCTGCGCAGTTCATCTTTCTCGTGGAAATTTCTATATTTTTTCCACATAGAACATTATTTTGGTGATAAATTCATTTTCAAATTTGGATGTAATATAGTCGTTAATGCAGAATTCGTAGGAATCAGATATTATCCTCAAACCGTGGCCAGTGCAATACTCAATAAGCTTTATATATGATTCTGTTATGCTTTCGTAGCTGCCAAAATGGCAAAGAGAAGCTGTCAGTCCTTTGGGGACGGAAACAATATTTTCCACAGACGGCACATTTTCCGTAGTCAAAAACGCAGTCTTTGCCTCAATGCACCGCCCTTCCCTGATTTTTTTCAGCGGTACGGACACTCCGCACTGAAAAAAGACAGGCAGATTATCCGCAAGAGCCTGTGTATAGCATTTTTTTGTTGCAAGGCTGATTTCTTTCATTGAATACGGGCTTTCCACTTCATGGCACAAAATATAAAACTCGTCGGTAAGCTCGACGGCAACACCTCTGTTTTTCTGCTCAAACGCCTGCTCCACCTGTTCACAGCGGTGCTTTAAGCGGCTCTGTATAAGACTCAGTTCCTGAATTCTGTTTTCTATAACCGCAAGCTGCTGTCTAAAAGAGACTATACTGTCCTGAGTGGTAAAGCATTCCATATTTTTCTTGATTTCCTTCAGCGAAAAGCCGATTTTTTTCATAATCAGTATGGTATCAAGATAGTCAAGCTGTTCTGCGCTGTAATAACGGTAATCGGTTTGCGGGTCAACATAGCTTGGCTTAAACAAATCTATTTTGTCGTAGTACAGTAGGGTTTGCTTTGAAATATTTTGAAATTTTGCCAATTCTCCGGCAGAAAACATATCTTTCATTGGCTATATTCTCCTATTGACCATATAGTTACTATATACTTTATGATAACACAGGAGCTGCAAAAAGCAAGCATCATATTAAAGAAAGTGCGTAAAAGATTCGCTTATTTTCGGAGGTTATCATGAATATTTTCTCAAAGCCCATGACTTTGCGGCAATTTATAAAGTATATAGTCCCATCTATATTAACAATGGTTTTTCTCTCATTCTACACAACCATTGACGGCTATTTCGTATCTAAATATGCAGGCTCTGCCGCTCTGGCAGGGATCAACATAGTTGTTCCCGTAACCTGTATTATATTCGGCACCTCTGTAATGCTGGCAACGGGCGCCGGAGCAATTATAGGCGAGCACATGGGCAAAAAAGAGCACAAGGAAGCCAACAAAGTTTTCAGCAGTATTTCTCTGGCTCTGCTGGTCTTTTCAGCTCTGTTTTCCATACTGGGAATTCTGTTTCTAAAACCCATTTCAATCTTTCTCGGAGCCAGCGACAAACTTCTGCCTCATGTAATGCCCTACGCTTTTGTAGTTTTTGCCGGCACAATTCCAATGGCGTTCAAATTGTTTTTTGAGTACCTTGTCCGTACAGACGGAAACCCTCAGGTAGGGCTTGAAATGTCCGTTACAGGTCTGATCCTGAATGTTGTGCTGGATTATCTTTTTGTTGGAGTTTTCAAGCTGGGTACATTTGGTGCCGCTTTAGGTACGGTTTTATCCATCAGTGTAAGTGCTGTTATAGGCTTGATTTACTTTCTGCGCCGCAGTACAGTCCGTTTCTGCAAAACAGAATTTAACACACCTGTCTTTTTTAAGTCCTGTGCAAACGGAAGCAGCGAAATGCTCACCGAGCTATCCACCGGTATAACCACGCTGCTGTTTAATCTTATCATTATGCAGCAGTTCGGCGAAGACGGCGTGGCGGCTGTTACCATAGTCATGTATATATACTACTTCTTCATTGCCTTTTATATGGGAATCGCCGTTGCCGCAGCCCCTGTGGTCAGCTATAATCTGGGCTCAGGCAACAGCTTCAAAATAAGGGAAACCGTTAAATACAGTTTTATAATCATCGGTGTTACCGCAGTTTTAATCATGCTGATTTTGCATTTATTGGGAGATAATATTATAGGTCTTTTTGCCCGCAGCGGAAGTGTTTTTGAGCTTACATCCACAGCAATGAAATACTTTAGTCCCGTGTTCCTTTTTATAGGCATAAATGTGTTTCTATCTGCTTATTTCACCGCTCTGGGAGACGGGTTCACCTCCGCACTCATCTCTTCGCTGCGTTCGCTGATTTTCGTCATAATATTCATCTTCACTCTGCCACGCCTTGCGGGTATCAACGGGGTGTGGCTTACCATGCCCTATGCCGAAATCTCCACCCTTCTGGTTTCTCTTGTTTTATTCAGCAAAAAGGGAAAAAAGTATTTATATGCGTAAACTCCATCTAAGGCTTTGCCTAAATCTTAATTTACCGAAATATGAAAATATAATCCGTTAAACGCAATGCCGCCTGCAAAAGCAGGCGGCATTGCGTCCATATTATTCTGTGGGCTGTTCAGTTTTTATAGTCTTCACGCCAAAGAAGAAATATATCACATGGCATATCCAGACTATTGCCAGAATAACGCACGGCACATATATCTGTTTTCTGAACATCATAAAGAAGCCGATTCCCATAAGCAGGGTTACGGTGCAGATAATACTGAGCTTTGTCTGCATCAGCATACCTTTTTTCTGCACATATGATTCCAAATGCTTCTTATACATGGCCGTATTCACAAACCAGTCATGAAGCTTCTGAGAGCTGTTTGCAAAAAAGAAAACCGTTGCAAGAAAAAACGGAACCGTAGGCAATATTGGCAGGGCAATCCCTATGCAGCCCAGCCCCAGACATACACAGCCTAAAACCACGAAAACTATTCTTTTAACGCTCATATTTTACTCCTAAACCATTTATACAGGTATTACAAAGGGTTTTCCATCCACCTGCTGAATTTTCAGATCCACTCCGTAGACCTGCTTCACCAGTCGGCTGCTTATAACCTCTTCCGGTTTTCCGCTGGCAATTATTCTGCCTTCACGCATGGCAACTATCTCGTCGCTGTAGTAGAGAGACTGGTTTATATCGTGCAGGACCATGATAACCGTTATGCCGAACTCACGATTAAGCCTTCTCACAAGCCGCAGTATATCAAGCTGATAGCGAACATCCAGATATGTGGTAGGCTCGTCCAGAAACAGTATTTTTGTGTCCTGAGCCAGAGCCATCGCTATCCACACTCTCTGCTTCTGTCCACCTGACAGTTCACTTACAGGCTTATCCTTGATTTTGTCGGTGTCGGTTATCTGCAAGGCAAATTTTACCTTTTCCTCGTCCTCTGCCGGATCGGGAGAAAGCCCCATAGTATGGTAGGGACTGCGGCCGTACTCCACAAGCTTCTCCACCGTAAGATCCGGAGGGGCTGTATTATACTGGTGTACAATAGCTACTTTCTTTGCAAAATCCTTCAGCTTTGTACGGCTCACATCTTCGCCGTTTAAAAGCACTTCCCCGCTGTCAGGCTTCAGGTTTTTTGTCATAAGATTAAAAAGGGTTGTCTTGCCGCAGCCGTTAGCCCCTATCAGAGTTGTAACTGTCCCCTCTTTTATTCCAAGCTCCAGACCCTTTATGACCTCATGCTTTCCATAGGCAAAATGCAGGTCTTTTATTCTAAACACTTCATTTACCGGCATGAGCTGACCTCCTGAGAAGAATAATAAAGAAGGGTCCGCCTATTACAGACATAATGACCGCCGCACTGATTTCATAAGGATAGGCAATGGTTCTGCCTATGGTATCGGCAAGCAGGAATGTAAAGGCACCCAGCACCGCACTGTAAGGAATAAGCAGGCGGTGATTTGAGCCAACAAGCAGTCTTGCAATGTGAGGTACTATAAGACCCAGAAAGCTGATAGGCCCGATAACAGCAGTGGAAATTGCCGCCAGCAAAACAGCAATTACCGAAATGAGCATTCGGCTTTTTGTCACATTGACCCCGAGTGAGCGGGCCGTCTTATCCTCAAGCTGCAGGAGGTTGCACTGGCCTGTGACAAAAAGGCTCAAAATAAGACCGATAACAGTGTAGATAAACAATGTTTCAAAGTCTGACCATGTTTTCATTGTTATATTGGAGTTCACAATGCTTGCAACACCGGAATAACCGGAGCCTGTGCCGGAATTGAAAGCGCTCATAATGCCGGTAAACATGGCGTTCACCGCCACTCCTACAAGAATTATCCGCAGCGGACTGAGACCGCCCTTATATGACAGGGAATATACAAGCAGAAAGGCCAGCATACCGCCTAAAAACGAAAATAAGGGCGTAAAGAAATACAGCTTGGGAAAGAACGCCGTAACCAGTACCGCAACCAGACTGGCGCCGGAGCTTATACCGATTATTCCGGGGTCAGCCAGAGGGTTTTTCATAACTGCCTGAAGCAGAACTCCGGAAACCGCCATTGCAGCTCCGCCAAGCATGGCGATTAGTATGCGTGGAAAACGCAGGTCGTATATGGTGGCCACATTGGAGTCATATTCTATAAACAATCCCCTGAAAAGTTCAGCGGGGCTTACCTTCAAAGAGCCTGTGTTGACCGAAATCAGGAACAGCCCCAGCAGAGCCACAGCCGTCACTGCAAATGAAATTACTTTTTTTCTCCTGCTTATCAAAAAGGATTCGCTCCCTTCACTTTACTGTTCACCGTAAAGCATATCCTGCAAAACGGTCAGAGCCTCAGGATAGCTGAAATTTGCGCTCATATTGAAAAGAGCCGGATCAAGGTCGTACACTCTGCCGTTTTCCACGGCTTTGAAGTGCTTCCATATGTCGTTTTCCGAGAACTCCTTATTGAACATATCCTTTACCTCGTCCGGCATGGCATGAGCCGCACGGAGGATTATGTCAGGCTCCTTGAGTTTCATATCTTCGGTGTTTGCCGTTAGAAACTCTTCTCCGCCGCCGTCTCCGTAAACATTTATTCCGCCTGCAAGATTAACAAGGCTTCCCACATAGCTGGAATCAGTAGCCACTATGTATGAACCGGGCAGTCCCATAAGCACAAGCACCGTAGGTGCTTCCTTCCCCTCGGTCTGCTTTTTAAAGTCTTCCATAAAGCTGTCAAATTCTGCCAGCATCTCCTGAGCCTCAGCCTGTCTGTTGAATTTTTCCCCAAGTCCTTTAATGGCGGTATACATTCCGTCCACGCTTTTAAGGTTTAAAAACAGCGCCGCTTCGCCTATGCCTGCATATTTGGGCTGCAGGTCGTTCTGTAAGGTTGAGGGGGAGAGAATGTAGTCAGGATTAAGGGACTTCAGTTTTTCCAGATCAGGGTTCATAGGCATCCCCACCGTCTCAATATTCTGATACTGCTCGGGCAGGGTGGAAGTTGTCTGGCACACACCCACCAGCTCCAGATTAAGCTTTGCGCATATCTGTGCAATAGCGGGAGAGGTTGCGATAAGCCGTGGATTTTCGCTTACAGCTTCTGTATTCTGCTGCTCCGGATGCTGGTCAACGCAGGCCGCAAGGCTAAAAGCCATTGCAAGCGCCAGCGCAAGAGACAAAAGTTTCTTCATTAAATCATTTCACCTTACTTCTTTTTTCTGAAAAATCCGAAATACCAGATACAAAAGCCTATAATTGCTACGGCAGCCACAACCCCAATTATTATACCGAAGCTGCCCATTTTGGAGCTGTTCTGAACGTTGCTTTCATTTCCGGAATTGATTTCATTGCCTTCCGCATCAAATTCCTGAATTCCGGCGTTATCTGCCTTTTTCTCGTCCTTCTGTTCAGGTTCTGTGGCTGTCTCAGGAGTCTTTTCCTGCTCTTTCTCCGCAGGTGCTTCTTCCACAGGAGCGGCTGAAGCAGGCTCCATATCGCTTATAAAATCGGCTGTTCCAGGCTGAAGGTTTTTGAAGTTCAGGTAGAAAACCACATCTCTGCCCATGGCGGTAACGGTCATGCTGCATCGAAAATCCGAGTGGTAGTCCTTAACAGCCATGCGGAAATCGGCAGTGTCGTTGTCAAAGTCCTCCTGAACTATTTCGGTGGTCAGCTCTTGACCGTTCTCCTCAAACCTGGGATTTTCGATATTATCCATAAGCTGCATACGGACGGTTATATAGGTGTTGCCCTCAGCATCTATTTCAACAAGAGCCTTTTCGTATACCGCCGATTCAGTCATAGCCTGACCCAGAACCGCAGAACTCTCTCCGCCCACATCTTCCACTTGGTTTGTTTCCGGATTTGTATAGCTGGGGCAGGCATCAGCCGTGTATGCCCCCTCAGATGCGGCAAATGCCGGTAAGGCAGTAATGCCCGCCATAAGGACGAGCATTACCATCATACCGCATACCGCAAAAACACGTCTTATTTTGGTATGCATTACTGTTTTTCTCCTTTTATTTTACCTTCTGATGCTTTTTATTTTTTATTACAAAGAAGGCCGCAACTGCCGCAGCTGCTACTGCGCCGCCTACGCCAACCCATATCCATACCTTGCTAACGCCGGTTTTTTCAGGCTGGGCTGCGGTATCTGTGCTCTTTACTTCTGACTCCGGCTTTGCCTCTTCCTTGTCCTTTACCGCAGTGGCAGTATCCACCAGTGCATAGGTGCTGAAGTGCTTCTGAACAGCCACATAATAACCGTCCTTGAAGCTGCCTTTTACAAGGCTCTTTGTGCCGTCGTCTTTAATATTATAAAGTGCCAGTTCCTTTTCGTTAAAGTCATCAGGTACGGGATAATAAACCGTAACCTTGCCTTTAGGCTGAACCTTTTCGCCCTTTTCGTTTTCAAAGCTTACATCGTAGAGCTTAAAGGCGGTACCGGTATCTTTAAGAAGTTCTGCTGCATCGTCGTGCTGTTTGCCGGAGAGGATTTCACGGACAACCAGCTTGACCTTTTCCTCAAATACACCCTTATCTGCCTTAACTCTTATTCCGGTGTCCTTATCTGTCACATCCAGAGCGTCCTGAGGCAGAACATTGTCGTTTGCGCTGCCGCCTGGGTTTCCGGGTCTGATGCTGTCCAGATCGAGCTTCAGGTATACATCCTGATATCCGCTGCCGGGAGTTATGGAGTCCATAATGGGTACAAATACCTGCAGAGGAACATAACCGTCGTCCTTTGCTTCGGGTATCATTTCAAAGGAAACTCTGTCGGGATAATCGGTGCCGAATTCATCTTCTACACGGGTTCCGTCTGTATATGTCTGGTAGCTCTGTACACGGCCGGGGGCCATTGCACCCAGCGGCTTTCCGCCGCCGCCAACTGCGTATCCGCTGAGATAGTAGCTGAGATTTCCAAGGTAGCCCTTCTGTCCGGCAAAGTTAATGGAACCGAAGTCCAGAGTCAGAGTATAGCTTCCGCCGGAAACACTGAGCAGTATCTGGTGGCCGATGCCCTGATCCGCCATAGACACGGTAGCCTTATCGGTTTTATACAGAGTACCGTTAACAATATAGCTGCCGTCGGCAAGATTGTGTATGTCATTGCTGTTCTCTGGAGGCTTTGGCATGGGAACGTCATCTATCTTCTTCATGCTGTCCCAGAAAATCTTTGCAAAGACATCCACGTTGAACTTGCCGTGGTCAAAATGTACGCCGGAAAGCTCTCCGTCCAGATTATTCATAACCGGAACATAGAGGTAGCAGTTAGTGTTATAAATATCCGTAAGTCCGCCAAGCAGCGGGAAAGTAACATGATTTACAACCTTTGTACCTTTTTCAAAATACTTGTCGGAGTAGTCATTTGAGCTAAGACCCATAACGGTGCTGCATCCGTCCGTTGTAAGAGCCTTGCTGCGGTCGTTATCGGTGTGGACCCCGTTAAAACCAAGTACATAGAGGGGTTCTTTCTTTGTGCCGCTCTTCAGGTCAAAATCAAGACTCATGCTCTTGTCTGCATTAACGGTAAGGGTTGCAGTTGCCTTCTGGTTTTCAACAAGACTGTGAAGAACAACATCACTGTAGTAGCTTATATCAACCTGATACACACCTGGCTTGACTTCCACAGGCACATTTATGATTTCGTCCTGATACTCAAGCTTAAACGCATCCATAACCGCATCACGAACTGCCTTTGCAGAATAGGTTGCGCCGGACACGGCATCCAGAACCTCTTCAGGCTTATCCTTTTTCATAATAGCCTTGAATATTTTTTCGGCGTTGTCCTGAGTGGGAGCCATGCCGTTCCAAGCATCTTTAAGGCCATTTGTTACCTGCTTGATTTTGGCCTTGTTTGTATCAATATGAGTAGTGCTCTCAAAGTCTCTTGCGCTTATATTAACATCGGTAATAAGACCGTCTGCCACACTCACCTCTGCGTCAATGGTGTATTTTCCGAACTGATTTACTTTTGCGGAGCCCTTATATGTATTTCCGTCGCCGCCGGGCTCACCGGCTCCTGAATAGCTTATTTTCAGCCATGCGTCAGGTCTTGCGCCGCCCATGGCATCAACGGTAAAGCTCATATATACGCCGTCAAAAGAATTATCCGGAATGGTAAAGGAGATAACGGAAGGAACTTCCTTGCCTGCACTTGTCATATCGTCAGGGCTTATAATGCTCTCCACGATATCTACGGGGTATTCAGCAGAAGTGTAGTTATCCTCTTTATAATAAGTGATATTGTAGGCCATATCCTTAATGGGACCCATGGCTACATTCTGCATTTTTGCCTCAAGAACCGCTGTACCGTCCTCATTAACGGTGAGCTTTGCAGTGGGAGCAAATGCGCCGCCTGCAACGGAGTTTGTATCGTGGCTTGATGCGTTCTTGAGAGAAATGGGAACGGTGTAAACGCCTGGCTGAAGCTTTGTCTTTGCAGAGCCGAACTCGAACTCGGCAGTCTTGTCAAGGCCCAGTGCGTTCATAACCGCTTTTTTGAAGCCCTCGGATGTTCCGGTGGCTCCTGTAACAGCGTCTATGCTCTCAATAGCGGTCTTATCAGTGCTGGACTTGCCGATAAATTTATCCTTCATGCCATCTTTTGCCATCTCGGCATAACTCAGGCTGTCCGGATATTTTTCTGCTGCATCATGGGTCAGCTCAACATCGGTGATTACTTCTCCCTTAACACTGACCTTTGCAAATGTATCATAGTTTTTGCCCTTTGAAAATCCGTTATATACCTTTGTTTCGCTCTTTGCAAAGTTAACCTTTACATTGAGTTCACCGCTGACCTGGGCAGCTGCGGTGCTGCCGGAAGCTTTAACGCCCTCCCAGCTTTCCACTTCAAAGCCTTCCTCTGCTGTGGCTGTAAAGATGACCTTTTTACCGGCTTCCACCTTGTCGCCTGTTTTTATTTCGCTGCCGTCAACGCTGGCAGTAATGCTGCCGTGGCTGCCGGCAGTGAAGTTTACGGGATAGCTCTTTGCCTCAGGAGTATTGCCTGCTTTTGCAAAGTCAAGCTTTAAGTAGGCATCCGGATTCATAAGCTGACCCATACCTTCAACCATAACTACAAGGTTGCAGTAAACACCGTCCCAGCTGTTATTAGGAAGTTTGAAGCTGATCTTGGTAACATGGTCCTTATCATCTTTTGAAACTATTTCTGCGGGTGTGCTTTCTCCATCTGGCTTGTACTCATTGTATATCTTCCAGTCTGTTGCCCAGCCGATCATGCTGCCCATATCCTTGTAGCCAAGGTCAACGGTTATAACGGCTTCGCCGCTTTCCTTAACTTCGATAGAGCCGCCCTTAACGCAGTCTCCTGCCATGGAGGGGCTGGTAATGTTACCGGAATTCATCATGCTTATAGGCAGGCTGTATTTTCCGGGCTTCAGAACCGTCTTTGCCGAACCAAACTCATATTTAGACTGGTTTTTCAGTTCTTCCAGTTTTGCCTCGGCAGCTTTAAGAACTTCAAGGTTCTTCACAAGTTTTTTCTGGGCAGGAGTGAGCTTTTCGTACTCGCTGCGTGCCTCTTTTATTTTTGCCTCGGAAGCAAGGCTAACATCTCCGATTGCTGCTATCTTGTCATCCACTGCCTTTGCAGCTGCTGCATCAGCCTCATTCTGGTCGGGACCGGGTGCGGGAGCTTCTCCTGCTTTTGCAAAGTCAAGCTTTAAGTAGGCATCGGGATGCATAAGCGGGTTACCATTTACCATAACCGCAAGGTTACAGTAAACACCGTCCCAGCTGTTATTGGAAAGCTTAAAGCTTACTGCTGTAATATTGCCGCTTTCATCTTTTGAAACTATTTCTGCAGGGGTACTCTCTCCCTCTGCCTTGTACTCATTGTATATCTTCCAGTCTGTTGCCCAGCCGATCATACCGCCCATATCTTTGTAGCCAAGATCAACGGTTATAATTGCTTCGCCGTTTTCCTTAACTTCGATTGAGCCGCCCTTAACGCAGTCTCCCGCCATGGAGGGGCTTGTAATGTCTCCTGACTTCATCATGCTTATAGGCAGGCTGTATTTTCCGGGCTTCAAAACCGTCTTTGCCGAACCAAACTCATATTTAGACTGGTTTTTCAGCTCTTCCAGTTTTGCCTCGGCTGCTTTAAGAACTTCAAGGTTCTTCACAAGCTCTTTCTGGGCAGGGGTGAGCTTTTCATACTCGCTGCGTGCCTCTTTTATTTTTGCTTCGGAAGCAAGGCTAATGTCTCCAATTGCTGCTATCTTATCTTCCACTGCCTTTGCAGCTGCTGCGTCAATCTCCGTCTGGTCGGGACCGGGTGCGGGAGTTGAAGCTCCTGTATAGTCAATCTTTAAAATACCTTTGGGTTTTACGGGAGCTGCGGTTACATTCATTTTGCAGTAAACGCCATCCCAGCTGTTATCGGGCAGCTTAAAGCGAATTTCCGTAACATTTC
>JARHZW010000001.1 GCA_029264685.1 Candidatus Limivicinus sp. | reverse complement strand
GCTGCGGGGCTTTCCTCCGGTTCTTCGTCGGGTGCAGCGCTGCAACGAACGGCAAACAAAACAACAGCAGCAAGTAAAACTGCTGCTAACACCACAAACAACACAAGCTTTCCTGTGTTTTTCTTTTTCATGTTTTTCCTTTCCGGCTTTAAAGCTCTTATGTAATCTTTTTCGTTCCTCTTCGCTTCGTTTCTCAAAAAAGAGAGGAGAAGAAAGGGGATTATAGGGAAAAGAAGAGACAATATCATTATATATTATTTTTTTATTTATAGCAATATTAGTGCTTGATTTTCATGCGTACGAAATTGTAAAATTCAACATTTAATATTATATTAAACTATTTGGTGGCAGTACGGCAAGCTTAGGATAAATTAAGATTTACCTATTAGCTTGTGGGGGGCTTTTAAATTTATTGAAGCCTCCAATTACGGAATTATCCAATAATGCTTATTTGCGTCAAAGCAAAAAACTACCTCATCTATTTAAAGAAAAAGTGTAAGTTGATTTTGTATTTTTTATTTGCTATCCGACAGAGTTTATGCTATATTATATAGTCAAAAGCAAATCTATATATAAAGAGGAAATATGATGTATCAGGATATTTTTAATGAAATAAAAAAATACGACACCATTATAATACACCGCCATAACAACCCTGACGGAGACGCTATCGGCAGTCAGGTCGGCCTTAAACTCATTCTTCGTGCCAATTTCCCTGAAAAGCAGATTTTTGCAGTGGGTGACGGTGCGGGTCGCTACGGTTTCATAGAGGGGAGCGTTATGGATCAGCTTTCTGACGACGTTTTTGAAAACGCACTGTGCATTATTTTAGACTGCGGCGCCGAGTTCCTGGTTTCAGATAAGCGCTATACAAAAGCCGATAAAACCGCAAGAATAGACCATCATATGTACAGCGGAGCTTTTACTGACCTTGAAGTTATTGACAGCCTGTCCGAAAGCTGCTGCGGGGAGATTACCCATATGGCAATGGAGCTGGGGCTTAGAGTTCCTCCTCTTGCGGCAAAGGCTCTTTATACCGGTATGGTCACAGATTCAGGCAGGTTCCGTTATGATTCAACTACCTCCGACACCCATAAAAGGGCAGCCTTTCTGCTGGAACAGGATTTTGATGTAAACGATGTGTTTTTAAATCTTTATTCTGAAGATTTTGCAGAAAAGCAGCTTAAAGCGCAGTATCTGCTTAAAATAAAGTTTACGCCCAATAATGTAGCTTATATATACACAACTGAGGAAGAGCTTAAAAGCCTGAATGTCGATACCTTTACTATTTCCAGAGGAATGGTAAACACTATGGCGGATATTAAAGGCGTTGATATATGGGTGAATTTCACGGAGAGCGAAGGCAAGGTTCTTTGTGAGATCCGTTCAAGCAGAAGGACTGTTAACCACATTGCCGTTAAATACGGCGGCGGCGGTCATGCAAAGGCCTGCGGCGCTACGGTGGCTTCCAGAGACGAGGCCATGGCAATGCTTTCAGATTTAGACAAAATGATGCAGGAGTAAAAATGAACAGAGAGATTAAAGAGAAAATACTGAATAAAATTAAGGAATACGACAGAATTTTTATTTTTCGTCATCTTCGACCGGATGGAGACTGTATGGGTGCCAGCAAGGGCTTGAAGGAAATAATAAAAGAAAGCTTTCCTGAAAAACAGGTTTACCTGATTGACGGGCAGACCTCCGAATATCTGGCTTTTCTGGGCGAGGATGACAGGGAAGTGGCAGATGATTATTACGCCGACAGCCTTGCAATAGTGGTTGATACGGGCAACATGGAGCGAATATCAAACCAGAAGTTCAGACTCTGCGAAGAAGTAATTAAAATTGACCACCACATTGACCGCACCCCGTACGGGGACATTTCCTGGGTTGAGGACTGGCGCTCTTCTCTGTGCGAAATGATAGTGGATTTTTATAATACCTTTTCCGACGAGCTGAAATTAAGCTCTGCTGCCGCTTATTATCTTTATACCGGCATGGTTACCGATTCAGGCCGCTTCCGCTACAGCGGCGTTAGCGGAGAGACGATGCGCCTTGCGGGTCTCCTGCTTGACAAGGGCGTTGATACCGAGAATCTTTATGCAAATCTCTATCTGGACGACTGGGATAATTTTAAGTTCAAGGCTTATCTTTACGATACAATGAAGAGAACCGAAAACGGCGTTGCCTATGTGTATATTGACGCTGAAACTCAGAAGCGCTTTAATCTGAGCTTTGAGACTGCCAGTGCCTCTGTATCTGCCATGGACTCAATTAAGGGCTGCCTTTGCTGGCTTGCTTTTATCGAGAACCCTTCAAATGACGGCTCAATCCGTGTGCGGCTTCGCTCCCGTTTTATGGAGATCAACACCCTTGCAGAGCAGTATAACGGCGGCGGTCACGCCAATGCCAGCGGCGCCACAGTATACAGCATGGAAGAAATGGAAGCTCTTATCAGCGGAGCTGACGCTATGGTAAAGGAATATAAGGAAAATAACAGAGGATGGCTATGAAGATTTTAATTACCAATGATGACGGGATTCACGCAGAGGGAATGATACCTTTTGTGCGATGGGCGCAGAAGCTTGGGGAAGTCAGTGTATATGCACCTAAGGTCGAACAGAGCGGTAAAAGCCACGGCATTGATATTCACAGTCCGTTTGAGGTGACTCAGGTGGAGCTTGTGCCGGGAGTAAGAGCTTATGCAGTGGATTCCACTCCTGCCGACTGTGTGCGGTA
>JARHZW010000119.1 GCA_029264685.1 Candidatus Limivicinus sp. | reverse complement strand
AAGAAATTTAAAAATTGTCATTGACAAATGGGAGATCCTGTGGTACTATATCTGAGCGGTCAGAAATGATCGGTCTCATGCGCGAGTGGTGGAATTGGTAGACTCGCTAGATTCAGGTTCTAGTGTCCACTCCGGACGTGCGGGTTCGAGTCCCGCCTCGCGCACCAGCTTAAAAGCCTTGAAAACCTTGTGTTTTCAAGGCTTTTTTATGTTTTGTGATAAATTTTGGTAAATACAGAAAATTTCAGCTGTTTGTCACGGCAGAAATTCCATGCTTCTTATTATCAGGTCAAAAGCGTAAATATGTTTTATCACGGTGCAGATCACAAATGTCTATTGACAAATCATGTAAAATCTAATATCTTAGATGCGCACAGTTAAATTGAACTAACTATGTGATTTTACGTTTTATATAACATTTAGCTCGGCACAGGACAGCCGGGATTTATTAAGAGAAAAAGTTAGCCGACACTAACTGCCTGCTGACTTCAAGCCGGAGAAAACAGATGAAAGATGACTATGAAATTTTAAAGCTAAGAGTTCTCATGCAGCTCCTTAAAGGCGATGAAGAGAGCCATGCTGTGAGCAAAATGTCGAGAATTCTGGATGTGAACAAGCAGCGTATAAGCCGACTGCTTATGGACCTTGAAAAAGAGGGAATCGTTGACCGAAGCGATTTGCGCAAGCCATGTCTTACCGGTGAGGGCAGAGCACAGGCGATGTACTACTCGGAACGGATAACCACCTCTCTGAACCATTTGCTTTTCGAGGGCGTGAGTATTGAAAAGGCCGAGCAGGACGCCTACCGATGGGCGCTGTACAACACAGATGAAACCATGGAGGTTATAAAGAGCGCTGCCGTGTGGCAGAACGCAAAATATAAGCTTAGAAACAAAAAGAAGTTCAGCGGCAGCGAATTATGCAAAACTCTGGGGGACGGGGTATATCACTTTAACTTTGTGATTTATAGAGAGAAGATAAAAAACGGAAGCAGTCTTTCCATGGCAAACGATGGATTTGAGCATCCTGGGAGACTGGTGGTCAAAAACGGCTGCGGAAAAATCTATCTCAGAATTTCCGTCATTGAGGCCAGCTCGCCTGTCAGCTGTGCACCGCTCACAGGGAAGGCTGTAAGCGTGAAATATATGGAGAACAGCGAATTTATAAACGCCGAACTGAGCAACGACATTGTGAGTTTTCCGGCCTCATCCCTTGATTTCATCAACATCGGGGAAAATATCAGTCAGGTATTGCATGGGAGCGTGTATCTTAAAATAAAATGCTCTATAGGTGCTGTACATATGCCTGAATCAACGGCTGTGTTCAATATGATGATGTAAAAAATAAAATACAGTGTCACGGAGGTGTGACAGGAATAAAGTTCTCAATATTGCGGTTTTGCTGAATAAACAAAGCCATATCTTCATTAAAAATTTCACAGTCACACGAAATGTCACGGGACAGTGACAAAAATATGCTTGATAAGCTTTGGTTGTATGGATAAAATAAACTATCATAAGGTAGCCTGTTTACAGTAGCCGTTCGGCTATGGAAATGGGCTTTTAGTTTGATGAGAAGTTAGCTGAGACTAACTTTTGTTAATGCTGTTTAACACCTAAGTCTTAAATATCAGGGAGGAAAATGAATGAAAAAAATTACAAAGCTCCATAGACTGATGGCAGTGCTTCTTGTACTGGTCATGGTCATTGGAATAATGCCTGTAACTGCACTGGCAGAGGGAACAGAGAACGGAGAATCAAAACCTGCCGTTCAGCCGCCGCAGACGCAGGAACAGGTAAGCGGCGAAACCGCAAAAGAGCCGGAACCCACCGCTCAGGTTCCCGAAACTCAGGAGCAGGGAAACGGTGAGCCCAAAAAAGAAAACGAAACAGGCAGTGCAGACACTGACTCAAAAAATGAGAAGGTGCAGGACACCGCGGCAGCTGAAGCAGTCATTAAAATGATTGGGGAGATAGGCGAAGTAAAGCTTGAGTCTGAGACCCTTGTTGCCGAAGCCCGCAAGGCATTTGACAGCCTTAATGAGGAAACAAAGCTTCTTGTTACAAATGCAGAGCTGCTTGTTTCTGCTGAGAATGCTCTGGCTGCACTGAAAGCACCCCAGCAGGAAAGCACTGAGGCAGCAGGCTTCAAATTCGGAACTGCCGAAAAGGAGCTTGCTCCGGGCAGATATATAATCAATATGGCGCTCATGAATGCCTCTGATATAAGCGCTCCCTCCATGGCGAAAACCTGCATAAAAGGCGGGGACGTGACGGTCAGCGATAACGGGGAAGCATGGATTAGCCTCTACTTACAGCCCGTAAGTCTGGGTAATCTCAGCGACTGGTCAAGCCAGTGGCAGATTTATAATGAATATAATACAACTTCCGGCACTACCGCAGCAGAAGTACTTTCCAAAGACAGCGATGGACACGAGACTGCAATTCGTTTCAAGGTTCCCGATAACAGCAAGGACGGCGTATATTGCAGTATGTTTGTAACTGTTATGGGCATGAGACCTGATGCCTATATCAGCCTTGATTATTCATCAGCGATTGCCGGTACCTTTAATCCCGGCTCTCCTGAGACTGACGGTGACAAACAGGCAGCCCAAAGCGTTATTGACTTAATAAACGCCATAGGAGAAAAGGTGAGCCTTGATTCTCAGGAGGCAGTGAAAGCCGCAAGAGAGGCGTATAACAAGCTTACCGAGACTCAGCGTGGATATGTAACTAACATTGAAACACTGACAAAAGCGGAAAATACCATAAAAGATATGCTGGCCGCAAAAGCAGTGGACGATAAGATTGCAGCAATCGGAGATGTTACTTCTGATTCCGAAGCAAAAATAAAAGAGGCACGCAGTGAGTACGAAAAGCTCACCCCTGCCCAGAAAGAGCTTGTGAAGAACCTTCCTGTTCTTACGGAAGCAGAGAAGGCATTTGAAGAAGTTAAAAACGACCGCTATCGTTTCGGCTCCGGAAAAACTCTGCTTATGCCCGGCAACCATGAGATAGGTATTCAGCTTAAAAAGGCAGATAAACCCTCTGCTGATTCTATGGCAGCCGACTGCATCAAGGGCGCATCCATCGAAGTTACGGACAGCGGCGAGGCATACATCAATGTAAAACTGGGCCCAAAGAAGATGGCGTTTATAACCGGTTGGGCTACTAACTGGGAAATATTCAATGAATATAATGTAACATCCGCAACAACTCCCGCAGAT
>JARHZW010000111.1 GCA_029264685.1 Candidatus Limivicinus sp. | reverse complement strand
AAAGGAATAATTCGCAAATTTGTAGAGAGTAATGCAAGGAACGGACAAGTTACCAGCACTGTGTTATGGAAAATGGGTATTCTTTTGTGGAAAATTAAAAGTGAATGACTTTCAGAAAGCAAAGCATCCCACAGTATATATGCTAAAACTATTTCTGATGAATGTTATAAAAAACTGCGGTAAAAATTACCGCAGTTTTTTTATTTCTTTCAACATTTATTTTTCTTCATTTTGCTAAAAAGTTTAATCACTGCTGTTAAACTGAGAATAAGGCAGGAAACCCACAACAGGGGAACTCCTTCATCGTCTGTTTTTGGAGCTTTGGCGGCTGAGAGTTCAGATTTTCCGCAGACGGTGCATTTTCCGTTTTGAAATTTATGACCGTGGGCTTTAAGAATTTTCTGTTCCTTTAAAACAGTACCGCAGACAGAGCAGTGTTCCCCCTGAGTCAAGCCGTCGTGTGCACAGTCGGGAGCTTTGGCAGGGTCAATAACTACAGAGTGACCTGTGGACGGAACTTCACGGGCCTCTGTTTTATGACAGACAGCGCAGCTCCGTTCTTCTGATCCGGAATCAACGCAGCCCGGCTTTTGCTTGATTACCCAATCTCCGAAACTGTGGGAAGCCGTTGTACCGCTCAACTCTGCCGAATTTGTATAGGCCTCTTCTCCTGCACAGTTTTTGTACTGATAAACCTGATTGCTGTTTCTGAATACAGGGTACTCGTCATGACCAAGACTTTGCCCGTAGGCATTGCCCAGAAGATATGCAATCTCACCGCTGTTAAAGCTTGATAGGTTTTTGGCTTCGGCTGTGTCTGCGTTCTCCGCCAGATAATAACAGTTTTTATTGTTTCCCTTTCCCTGATAAACGTTTACCAAAGGAGCGGGGGAGTGATCTGCGGAGACGACACCTGTATTATAGCAGTTTGTAAGTTTACTTTCCGAGTTGGCATCAAAGGCCAATATACCGCCTGCATAATTTTTTGCTTTAATATTCCCTGTGTTATAGCAGTCAGTCACTCTGCCGCCTAAAACATATCCGCCGATTCCGCCGCTGAATTCGTCGGCTGAAACCGTGCCGCTGTTTTGCGACATCTCAATAGCAGAATCATGGATGTGACCTGCTATGCCGCCGGAGTGACTTTGCTTTGCATTCACCGCTCCCGAATTGGAGCAGCCCACAATGGTTTTTAACCCTGAATCTGTTTTCACAGTACCTACTGCAACGCCTGCTATGCCGCCAACCTTGTTTTTTCCGCTGACAGAACCGACATTTCTGCATCCGCTGTGGAGACTGAATTTTCCGGAGGCAGCAATTTTACCCGAAATACCTCCCGCATTTTCCCAACCGCTTACAGTGCCTGTGTTAGTGGAATCAGAAACAGAAGCCATCTGACTGAATCCGGCTATACCGCCTGTACCGAAGCCGTCACCATGTACGGAGGCGGAGTTATTACAGCGGATTATGCTGCTGCCGTAGTTCCACCCGCATATGCCGCCTGCGTATCCCTGCTGAAGCTCTCTGTATGCGTCGCCCATTATGCACCTAACTTCTCCTGAGACCGAGCAGTCTGAAATGTTGGTTTTCATAGCCTGACCTGCTATGCCGCCAACATAGCCGTATTGGCTGTTTCCGTTTACGCTTCCGCTGAAAGAGCAATTTTCGATTTTGCATCCTGAACCAGCAACGCCTGCAATACCGCCGATGTAATCTCTGCCTGATATTTTACCTTGGATATTTAGATTTTTTACCACAGCACCTTCTGCAAGCTGATTAAAGAATCCAATCCTGTCTCCATCGCCGTTCATGTAAACGCCTGACACGGTATGACCCTGACCGTCAAAAGTGCCTGCAAAAGCATTTGAACAGGAGGATTCCCATTCATAGCCTTTTATTCCGTATTGCCCCTCAGCGGTGAGGCCTCCAAGGTCTATATCACTGCCAAGCCTGACATAAGCACCTGCAAAATTATCCTCACCTATGCAGAGAATGTCACTGAATGCCCGCAGTTCTGCGCTTGTATTTATTATGTATTCACGGTTTTGAGCATTGTCGTACCATGCGTAATCTGCGTCATCAAGATGTGGATCACCGCTGCTGCCAAGAGAGCGAAAGCGTATATTCTCATACTGATTTGCGTATTTTTCAGCGTATGTACCCTCAAGCCCCAGCATATCCACGCCTGTAAAATCACCGTCAGTGATACCTGAAAAGCCATTAAATAAGTTTGGAGCAATGAATTCTACACTGCCGGGGAGCATAATTGTTTTAAGGTTTTGCTTGCAGGAGTCGGAATTTGAGTAATGGTTTACAAAAAGAAATTCCGAGACGCCCACAGTTCCGTCGGCTATTGTGAGCGTTGTATTTTCAGGCATAGCTCCTGACGCACCCTTGTCGCCCATATACATATAGGCCACATTTCCGGCGTACACTATTCCCGAAAAATCCCCTGCTTTCCAAAGCTTTTCATAGTTTTCTTCAAAAATGGTCTCAGTAAAGGCATCGGAGCCTATCTCTGTTGCGCCTGGTATATTGAGCGATGCAAGCCTTCGGGCCTGATAAAATGCTCCTGTGCCGATTTTCTTTACGCTTTCCGGCAGCTGAAGATTTACAATGTTATTGCAGCAGGAAAAAGCAAAATCGCCGATTTCCTCTATATTTGCAAATTGTATCTGAATTCTGCCTGAACTGTCATTACCCATGCCGTAAAACATATAGTCTGCTATTCGATGCAGATTTTCGGACAGAATGACTGTCCGCAATTTTGAGCATCCCCAGAAAGTTCCTTTGCCGCTGAGGGCATTGCCGTTTTGCACTTCGGTTATACTGTTGTTAAGGCGTACATAGCTTATATTGCTGTTGCCTGCAAAAACCTCATTTCCAAGGCTTGTTACAGGCAGATCTTGCAGAGTTTGAGGAGTGAAAACTACAGAGTCGCTGCCCTTGTATTTGAGAAGTCTTACGGCTTTACCGTCGTTTATAAGCTCGTAATCCCAGTTGGCGGCCTCACTTTCCTGCCAGACTGCATAGAGTGCGAGGTCATTGTTTATGGGAGCACTGAAATCAAAAGCTGCGCCGTTTTTTTCTTTGCTCCAGTGCTTAAAGGTGTAGGATTTTTTCTCAGGGGCTTTTGGAAGAGTTTTTAAAACGCTGCCTGCGGTGAGCTTAACAGTATCAAAAAGCTCATCGTCAACCATAAAGCTTACGGTAACTTCTTGCAGTACAGGTATTTTTTCCGTCTTTTTCTCGCCGCATACGGTGCATGTGAAGAGCATTAAACCTTCCTTTTCAGCGTCGGCCTGCTGCTCTGCCGTACCCTTATCCCATTGATGCTCCTGCGTTTGCTTTTCTTCGCAGCCGCTGACAGTGCACTGTCTGCTGTGTGTATCTTTTCCGTCTGAGCTCCATTCACCGAATATGTGCTTGTGCTCTCCGCCCTGATCTACAGGCTCGCCGCCCTGCCAGAACAAGAGAGGATAGCTGCCTTCCAGATAATGAAAGCCATTACCCAGAAGACCCACAAGCTCCCGACTCTTCATTTCCTCCTGAGTTTTTTCAATGGCTTTCAGGTCTTTAGCTCCGCTGCCTGCAAGATAGTAACAGTTTTCAACACTGCCTGCGCTCATACCCACGATGGGGAAGGACTTCTTGCTGCTGCCTACAGTTCCTGTGCTGCAGCAGTTTTTTATTGTGCCGCTGTTGCTGCCTGCAATACCTCCGCAGTAGCCGGCGGCAGTGGTAACATTGATATTTCCGCTGTTTATGCAGTTTATAACAGTGGCTTTTTTGCTGTTGAAGCCTGCTATACCGCCCACATATGAGCCGGAAAAACTGCCGTTAGCATAGTTAACGCAGCTTTCAATAACTCCGTTGTTATAGCCGCATATGCAGCCGCTGTACATAGCACCGTTAACAGAACCGGTCAAGGCAAGGTTTTTTATGGTTCCGTTGTTGTATGCAAATAAGCCTTGATATGAGGAGCCGTTAATGGACAGGCCGATTGTATGGAAATTTCCGTCAAAGGTACCTGCAAATTTTTTTGAGTTTGAGCCTATGGTGCGGTCCATTCCGTCTACATCTGCCAGCAGCACAACGGTTTTTCCTGCAAAGTCATTGCCACCGTTAACCACGTCTGCAAACAGCTTTAGGTCTTCAATGCTGCTTATGGAAAATATGCCGTCGATTTCTTTTAGGCTTAAAGGTTCACCGCCTTTTTCGTCTTTCATCTCAGGTACAAGCACGGCGAAAAGTCGGATGTCAGTTTCGGCTTCTACGGGAGTTTCAAATGAAAACGGATCACCGCCTTCAGCTGTGCTCCAGTGACTGAAAACAAAACCATTAACTGCCGGGCACTCAGGCAATAAAGCCCTATCTATAAGCTCTCCGCACTTGACAGGCAGCTCTTTGAGTAGTTGTTCTCCATAAAAAAAGCGTATTTTAATTTGGGGTTCGACCGAGGGTACAGTATTTTCGACAGAAATAATTTCCTGTTTCTGTTGTCCGCACACCGTGCAGGTGTAGGTGCATATTCCGTCACTGTCACCTACGGCTTCTTTAGTAATAACCCCATTGTCCCAACTGTGAGGCTCGGCTTCAAGCTCTGCACAGCCTTCAATGCTGCATTGCCTGATGTGCTGTTCTTCTCCAACAGACACCCATTCACCGAACACATGTTCATGCGCTTCATATTCAATTTCCTCTGCAAAAGCAAAAGTGCCGAACAATCCGCTCAAAATTGCTGCAATAAGAAATACAGCCATAAGCCTGCATGAACATGAGCTATTTAACTTTTCGGATATGTTCATAGTTCTTCTCCCTTAAAGATTTAATACATAATAGAGGATTTTAATGTAAACGGATAATTTTTTTGCTGAAAACAGCAGAATAAGCCTGCTCCGAAAATTCAGTGCGGGCTTATTCTCTCTATTGTTCTGACGCTTTTCAGCGTGCTTTTTTACTGAGTGACGCTTTGACTACGCCTTTGGGGTCTTTGATAAGCAGAATAACGAGCCATATTACAAGTCCTAAAGCTACTACGGAAAAACCGAGAAAAGCGTCGTTCAGCATATCCGCAGCAGCAGGGGCAAAATAATCGGCCTGAAGCTCTGCATATTCAAATATTGCATCCACAAGCCACATGATAGAGGCACCCCAATACATAAAGCAAAGTGTGCCCAGACGCAGACTGTCATCTTTTCTGTTATACCATTTTACCGTGCAGATCACAGCTGCGAAAACACAAATTAACAGAGTCATGTACTATTCCTCCCCAATCAGGCTGCTTCACCCACAAGTGTTTTTTCGGGTCTCTTCATTATGGCACTTATAACGCCCATAATGATTCCCCATATTGCGGTGACGAGGCAGGCCATGGTGACGCCGACGGTTGCCATTTCGTGCAGCATTTCCGCTGTGTCTCCGGGATCATACATTGCCGTGAGGAACGGGAACCATGGAACCACTTCCCCGTGCCATATGTGCTCAAAAGCCAGCAGGATTACACCGCCCCAGAGCAGATTTGCCAGAAGCATAAGCCTGCGGCTCCACGGAAATGCGTTTTCTCCGCTGAGCCTTTCGTTGTGCTGAGGGAGAGCCTCTTTCTTCTTCTCACTGTGCTTTACAGCCTGAGCTGCCGCCGTGACAACAAGCGCTTCAGCGGCACTGATTAAAAAACATGCCATAATATACCTCCTGATTATTTTCCGCAGAATTTATTTGCTTGTACTACTATAAACACATTCAATCAGTATTTACAAGCCTCCCGGGGGGATAATAGTTCATAAAAATTTAATAATTTCAGTCGAAATAGATAATTTGCCTAACAGAAAGCCGGCAAATATTCTTCACAAAACTCCACAATAAAAAACACCCCTGCTGTTTCCGAAAATTTACGCCGGACGACAAGCGAGGGATGCAGTTTAACGATGACTTGTTTTGCACTGTTTTACCTGAAAATGGTTAACCCAAGTATGAGGTACAGCCCCCCAAAGGCAAAGTTAAGTATTGAAAATATTTTAAGAGCCTTGGGGAATACATGGCTTTTCAGCTTGCTCATTTTCAGCAGGAGAATATATATAATTCCGGTTAATGTCGCTATGAGTCCCGACTCAACAGCAGTAGGCAATGCACCTGTTTTTATGTATGGCCCAAGGCATAGCGCAAATACAGGTATATATTGGACAAATGCAATGATAAGCACTGTAAGCCAAAATCTTTTCTTGTCCTTCATTTTTCATGTTCCTTTCAATTTGTCAATGGCTGTCTGCAAGATTTTAATTTTATGTTATGGGCTTCTTCATTGAAGGTTTCTTCTCTTTAGTCTTTTATCTATCCTACTGTCCATGATTCTCACAGCAGAGAGCGATAATGGAGCGGCTATGTATAGAAAAATCAAGCTTTGCTCAGACCTGTGTACTAAAAAATATAAAGCGAATTTTTGTCATACTTTTCTTCGTCAAAAATAAGGGAAAGCGGAGTGCTTTCAATGGAATATGCGCTGACACGGGAAATGAGCAAAGCTTTGTCTTCGAAGGG
>JARHZW010000057.1 GCA_029264685.1 Candidatus Limivicinus sp. | reverse complement strand
ATTCAGTATAGACCGTATGCGCCATTTGGGCAAGCAATGGAAATTAACATGGGGATTGGAAAAGGGGGAGACGTGGGGGACCAGTTTTGTAACATACATTGAACACAGAATATTCACCGATCTGAAGTGTAGAACTTTAAATTGTGACGAATGAGATAAGACAGTATGGTAAAAAAGAAAACTGAAGCCCCTCTCCGTCAGGACTTTGTCCTGCCACCTCCCCCGTGGGGGGAGGCTATGCGAGGAGCGAGGGGCGGAGCGGCAGGTGTAGAAGACTAAAAAAAACCACGCTGATTTAAAGTTCAGAACTTTAAATCGTAATAAATAAGAAAAATAGGATAAGTAAAATACAAGAACGAAATCCCCTCTCCGGCAGGACTGCGTCCTGCCACCTCCCCCGAGGGGGGGAGGCTGGGGGGGTGGGAGGGTTAAAGAGTTTGCAAGTATAATACGCTAATTTAAAGTGCAGAACGTTAAATCGTGATGAATAAAAAGTAAAGATAAAATAGTAGGACGAAAGCCCCTCTCCGTCAGGACTGCGTCCTGCCACCTCCCCCGAGGGGGGAGGCTATGCGAGGAGCTTTTTAATTATACAAAAAATACATAAAGAACAAAGGGCGGCAGAAAGCTCCGCCGCCGCATTGATACTGATATTAAGCTTTATTAAAAATTTACCGATCCATCCAAAAGGATGATTTAAAAACTACCTATCCATCCAAAAGGATGATTGAAAATTTACCGATCCATCCTAAAGGATGATTGAAAATTTACCTATCCATCCCAAAGGATGATTTAAAAACTACCTATTCATCCAAAAGGATGATTGAAAATTTGCCTATCCATCCCACAGGACCGAAATTAAATTTCCGTGCAAAAGCTTATGAAATCTTGCTTTATGCCCGATAGCCGGTTTTTCTGTCCACGATATTTTTCAGAGGCTTGCCGCTGAGATAGGCCGACAGGTTATACTCGGCAATATCCACGATATTTTCCAGAGTGTCGGGCAGGTGGTAATAGCCTGAGGCGTGGGGAGTGATGAACAGATTGGGTAGCTTCCACAGGGGACTGTCAGAGGGCAGAGGCTCACGCTCCAGCACGTCAACTCCGGCGGTTGCGATTTTTCCTGTGGTCAGGGCATCGTAAAGCGCATCCTCGGACACGGCAAAGCCACGGCCGCAGTTTATGAATATTGCGGATTTTTTCATCATGGCGAAGCGCTCGGGGGTGAAAAAGTGGGTAGTGGCAGGAGTGCCGGGCAAAATCGACACCACCACATCCGCTCTTGGCAGCACCTTATCCGTCTCATCGGTGGTATACAGCTCATCCACACAGTCGGGACACTCACTCATGCGGCGCTTGACGCCTATAACCTTTGCACCCATGGCCTTGCATAGCCTTGCAAGGTACAGGCCTATCTCGCCCAGACCGATTATGGCAACGGTACTGCTGCCCAGAGAGACCACATCTCCCTCGTCTGCCCAGACTGCCTTCAGCTGGTCATCCCTGTACAGGTGCAGCTTCTTTTGCAGCATTAAAATCATGGCAAAGGTATGCTCCGCCACGGACTTGCTGTAAGCACCGGTGGAATTTACCAGTGCAGTCTCGGGGCGCAGGATGCCCTCGCCCACATAGGCATCAGCACCTGAGGAGCTGAGCTGCATAAGCTCAAGGCGGGGGGAGCAGGCAAGATATGAGGCAGGCACATTGCCCAGAATTATATCCGCTGCCTGAACCTGCTCACGGGTGACTTCCTTTTCACCCACATAGTTTAAAACACAGCCTTCGCCGGCTTTTTCCAAACGCTTTTTATGCTCCTCCGTTACGGGAAGGACTACCAGTACATTTTTCATTTTACAACTCCTTGAAAAAAATTTTTTTCTCCATTATATCAGCAGATTTTTACATTGTAAATATATTACAGAAATTCTGAAAAGATTTTACCGCAAATTATTATATTCGCTTGCAAAAAACACATTGGGGATTTATAATCATAAGCAAGTTGGATTTGACTGCAAGTCGTAAATCCATGAGGAAAATCTATTTTGAGGAGGAAAAAAATGAAAAAACGCACACTGGCACTGGTTCTGACCGCACTTTTGCTTGCGGGTTTGCTGACTGCCTGCGGTCAGAAGCCACCCACGGACGAAACGGCAAAAGCCCCCGACTCCACAACGGCAGAAGCACCTGCTGACACCACGAAAGAGCAGACGGAGCTGATAGTTTTTGCCGCTGCCTCATTGCAGGAGAGCCTTACTCAGCTGGGCGATGCCTACATGAAGGCAAACCCTGAGATAAAGCTTGTTTTTAATTTTGACTCTTCAGGCACGCTGAAAACCCAGATTCAGGAAGGGGCTGACTGCGACCTGTTTATTTCAGCAGGGCAGAAGCAGATGGACGCTTTGGACAAAAACGCCGCTGCGGAAAAGAACCCCGAGGGTCTGGATCTGATTTTAGAGGGCAGCCGCTTCAATATTCTTGAAAACAAGGTGGCCCTTGCAGTGCCTGAGGGCAACCCAAAAGATATAAAATCCTATGAGGATATGGCGCAGAAGCTAAAAGAGGGACAGGTGCTCCTTGCCATGGGCAACAGCGATGTGCCTGTGGGGCAGTACACGGAGAAAATTCTGGCCTTTTATCAGCTCAGCCAGGAGCAGCTGAACAAAGACGGCGCCTTGACCTACGGTTCCAATGTGAAGGAGGTCACCACTCAGGTCTCCGAGGGTACCGTTGACTGCGGCATTATCTACGCCACCGACGCTTTTTCCGCCGGACTCACCGTGGTTGACACCGCCACTGAGGAGATGTGCGGACAGGTGATCTACCCTGCCGCCGTTATAAGCAGCAGCAAAAACCCCGAGGCCGCCTCCGCATTTTTACAGTTTCTTACAGGCCCTGAGGGTGCCGCAGGCTTTGAGGCTGTGGGATTTACCCCTGTGAAGTGAACTGCAAAAGCACTGAATTA
>JARHZW010000076.1 GCA_029264685.1 Candidatus Limivicinus sp. | reverse complement strand
CTCTGATATTTACATTGAAAATCCTGACGGACTTGAATGGTCTCTGGACGGAGAATGTTCGGGAGTATATAAAAATGTGCATATCAAGACTTTAAATAAGTTCCTTCATTTAAAATCCTGATTTTAAACTTGCGTTTAAATTTATTAGTATTATAAAAAATCCGCAGAATTTTAATTCTGCGGATTTTTTTATCTCAATTGTTATTTTTGCTGTCCTTTTGTGAGAACACCCATTCCCTTTGAATATGATAACTGATGAAAAACAGACAGGTATCAACCGCAAATTTAATCAGTGTAGCAATAATTGCAGCACTGTTCCTGAACAGCTGGTTAAAAAATGTCACTAATCCTGCCGATATAAACATTTGGGGTATACAAAGGCAGTAATATCTGAGCATAGCCCTTTTATAATTACTTTTATTTGCAAAAACAATGGAATTGTTTGCATTAAAGTTTGCAAAAGAAGAACATATTCTGGCGATGACTGTAGACCCCAGTTCTGCGAAGCGTCCGAAATATCCTCCGAAAAATCTCATTACAAGATAGAATAAACCCAAATCTATAAGGGTGGAACCGGCAGAGCTTAGCAGAAATTTAAACATGATCTTAAATATTCGCCAGCTGTCCTTTACAGGGTCAAAATGAGTACCTGCATTTTCATCCTCATATACGGTCTCTATAGCTTGTTCCTCAAACTCAATACCCATACGCTTCATTTGGAGAAGCATATTGGTCTCGTACTCAAAACGCTCTCCCTCAATATCAGCAAAGGATTTAAGATATTTCCTCGGAATTGCCCTGAGACCGGTCTGAGTATCAGAGAGTCTGATGCCATAGCAAAGCCAAAACATTCTGGAAGTGGTCTTATTACCTGCAAGACTTTTAGGCGGAACACCGGGCTGATTAAAATCACGGCAGCCCAGAATAACCTTATCCTTATCTTTCAGCATTAAGTCGCCGCAGGCAATAATATCCTTTATCAAATGCTGTCCGTCACCGTCAATGGTAATGACACCTTCCACGTCCGGCATTTTTTCATCCACATATTTAAATGCGTCTTTTAAAGCTCTGCCTTTACCTTTGTTAACCTCATGGCGCAGCACAACGCACTGCGCCATAGATTCAGCTTTGTCAAAATATGGTTTTCGATCTGCATCGCTGCCGTCGTCTACAACCACTATATGTTGAAATCCACTTTCAACAACGCCTTCCAACACCTTAATAAACTTGTCATCCGGATTAAGGGACGGCAAGATTATGGCAGTTTTGGATTGACAGTCAAAATCTTCCATTCTCTGTCTCTGTCTCCCAACACTATAATTAGTAAATGTCAAGCGCAACAGCTCTAATCTCGTTGGCTGTTTCGGTAACAATAATTCTCATATTCTCAATACGGTGGTCAGGATCATTTCCCTTGGTAGTTGTTGAATCCGAAGTAACATCAAGGAAATATACACCATCACCTATATATGTAGCTGTATTAAGAGTTATAGAATGTATTTCAAGAAGAGGTGGATGCTGGTTGACCCAACCAATACCATCTTTGGCACCCTTCATGCTTTCATCCAGTTCACTGCCCTTCTTCATGTAAGGCTGAAGAAGCTGATACCCGTAGTCAGGGCTGTGCTGGCCTGAAGCGTACTTCTTATATCTGGTAATAAATTCCTGCACAAACTGGTTCAGTCTGTCCATTTCATCCTCAGATACAGGTGTCATGTACTGGGAGTCATCCTTATCAGGGTCAATAGTTGTAACTTCCCCGTTTTCATCAAGAATTACAGGGTCAAGATGACCTATAATATCGTCAAACTTATACTTAACCTTTGTGGGGAGATTGGGATATCTTGAATAGTATCCTTCCAGATTGTCAAATTCGATACCGCTTTCAACGATATACTCTTCACCAAGTTTATTGCCGTTAAGTTCAACGCTGTATGTAGAAGGAACTACAACCTCAACAGACGAATATAAGCCTGTAAAGTCAAATTCTTCTTTATCCACCTTCCACGGAAGCATTCCGAACTGGACTTCATTTGCCTTGGACTGATCCTCAGCCAAGGTAATTATTCCAAAATCCTTGCCAGCGCAACGAAGTTTATATCTGATATACGGATCAGTACTGTTTTCCTTTGGCATACGAGAGTAAGTCAATTCATTCGCCAGCATTTCCTTAACAATAACAGCGCATTCCTCATTAGTCTGCATTTCATGAGGCATATTAGAAATAGTCTCTGCAATGCTATCTCCCCAAAGGTTTTCCTTCAGCTCGTTCAGGTATCCGTCAATAATTCGTGTAGGATCAGCATTTTCGTATTCAACAGCATAAGCCCAAACCCTACTTAATCCATATATTATGGCAGCAGTCAAAGCAAGAATATATATTGAAAGACAAATTCCGTAAATTATAGAACCAGTTTTTTTCTTTTTAGACATAGTCATACCTCCCGATCACTTAAACAGAAATGCAGTTGGGAATGAACGGGAATCACCGGAACCTGCGGAACTGCTGTTTACATATTCTCCGTTAAGATACATGGTTGTGGATGATCCGCCATCAAGGTTGATTGCATTAACAGCGCCATAATCAAGCATAATATCGGCAAGGTCTCTGTATGTACATCCAACGCTATGTGCCTGTCGTCCGTCAATAACAAGCATTAAAACTGCACCGTCAGAGCGCTGACCTATTGCAGTTCTTGGATTGACACCACTTGCAAGAAATTCATCAGACATAGGTTCACCATTCATTATAAGAATGGGCTGGAAACAAACACCGTCTCTGATGGTAACATTCTGTACATCCTCAAGGCTAAAATAACCAACATGCATTATATTATTGCTGTCAAAACCAACAAAGCTGTCTCCACCGTATCCTTCATTATAGCATACACCGTCAACTATTGTAAGTCCACGGGGAGTGCCACCAAGACCGGCGCCGCCTTCATCAAGAAAACCACCGCCGTTAATGCCACCTATAGCGTCATATCGCTCACACATATCCTTCAGTGTGGAACCATACCCCCCCATAGTCTCAGGCATACCGACAAACACACGACTTGGGTCAAGAACAGTCAACATATAACCGACAAAGTTCTTACGCTTGATTTCTTCAAGGATGTAACCGTCACCATCTTCATCTTCCGGAAATTGAGTTTCAGTTTTTTCCTCAGACGGAGTGGTCTCATCCTCTTTAGGAATATTGATAAGAGATGTATCTATAGTTTTATCAGTTTTAAAAGCAGTCTTATCCTTAATCTCCTGAACTTCAGCTTCTGAGAGAAATACATTGGAAATAAAACCAAAGCGACGAGTTTCCAACATAGTCATAACAAAAGTATCCCTCAAAGCGGGAGAAGGACCTTTAACAAGGACATACTCTAAAGCAAGCCCGCCCAAACCGAACATAATACCTGTTGCGAGAACAAAACCAAATATTCGGTCAATCACAGTCCAGATCTTTTTCCGTTTTGCTTTCTTTCGTTTTGCAAGTTTTTTTGCCTCGAGTTCTTCCGGAGTAAGCTCTAAAATTTCATCATTTTTTTTCTTCAAAATAGTAACCTCACAGTATTATTCTATTCTAAATTTAAAGTCGATACCCAAACACTGAGACATTTTAACACAAGTAAATCACAATAACAAGTTGTAATTTAAAAACTTAATAATTTTGTCAATAAAAACAAAACAACACTTTATATAAAAAGCTTTAATTAAGCAACGAAATCTGAGTTTATATACCATGGTCACATTAAAATAAAACCGCTTTATTGAACCTTTAATTAAAACACTCAGTAAAAAACTTCAAAAGATGATATCAAAATATTGCATTATTACAAAAAAACTCCCCTGTCAAAAGACAGGGGAGCTAATGAGTAAATCAGAAATTACTCGTTGATTGCGATAACAACACCGGAACCGACAGTACGGCCGCCTTCACGGATAGCGAAACGGAGACCGCTCTCGATAGCGATAGGAGTGATCAGCTCAACGTCCATGTCAACGTTATCGCCGGGCATGCACATCTCAACGCCTTCGGGAAGAGTGATAACACCGGTAACGTCAGTGGTACGGAAGAAGAACTGAGGACGGTAGTTGTTAAAGAAAGGAGTGTGACGTCCGCCTTCGTCCTTGTTCAGAACGTAAACCTGACCCTTGAACTTGGTGTGGGGGTTGATGGTTTTGGGAGCAGCCAGAACCTGACCACGCTCAACGGACTTCTTGTCGATACCACGGAGCAGGCATCCGACGTTATCGCCGGCTTCTGCGTACTCCAGAGTCTTGTGGAACATCTCGGTACCGGTAACGGTGGTCTCGAGACGGTCCTCACGCAGACCAACGATTTCTACCTTGTCGCCAACTTTGACAACACCACGCTCAACACGACCGGTAACAACAGTACCACGGCCGGAGATGGTGAACACGTCTTCGATAGGCATAAGGAAGGGCTGGTCAGCCTTACGCTCGGGAGTGGGGATCCACTCGTCAACTGCATCCATCAGCTCCTTGATGCAAGCATACTCAGGTGCATTAGGATCGGTGGACTCGGAAACCAGAGCGTTCAGAGCGGAACCACGAACGATAGGAGTATCGTCGCCGGGGAAGCCGTAGCTGTCGAGCAGCTCACGGATTTCCATTTCAACCAGCTCGAGGAGCTCTTCGTCGTCAACCTGGTCGCACTTGTTCAGGAAAACGAGAACGGAAGGAACGTTAACCTGACGAGCGAGCAGCAGATGCTCCTTGGTCTGAGCCATAGGACCATCGGAAGCAGCGATAACAAGGATAGCGCCGTCCATCTGAGCAGCACCGGTGATCATGTTCTTGATGTAGTCAGCATGACCCGGGCAGTCAACGTGAGCGTAGTGACGCTTGTCGGTCTCGTACTCAACGTGAGAGGTGTTGATTGTGATACCACGCTCTCTCTCTTCGGGAGCCTTATCGATATTGGAGTAATCGGTGTAGTCAGCTTTGCCCAGCATAGCCAGGTACTTGGTGATAGCAGCGGTAGTGGTGGTCTTACCGTGGTCGATATGACCGATAGTGCCGATGTTTACATGGGGCTTGGATCTGTTGAACATCTGTTTAGCCATTAGAATATCCTCCTAATTAAGAATAATTTAAATTTGCATTTAATTGAAACCTTAGTGATTATTTCTTATTCACAAGGGCTTCCTGTAAGTTTTTAGGCAGCTCGACAAAATGGCTGGGCTCCATAGAATATGTTGCTCTGCCCTGAGTTTTGCTGCGCAGGTCGGTTGCGTAACCAAACATAGTTGAAAGAGGAACGTTGCTTTCAATGATAGCACCGCCGTTTTCAATTGTGGTACCGGCAATCTGACCACGTCTGGAGTTAATGTCGCCCATAACATCACCCATGTATTCATCGGGTGCGGTGACAGTCACCTTCATTATAGGCTCAAGCAGGGTAGGATCTGCCTTCTGGCATGCTTCCTTAAAGGCCATGCTACCGCAGATCTTAAAGGCCATCTCAGAAGAGTCGACCTCATGGTAAGAACCGTCAAGCAGGGTTGCCTTAATGTCCACAACCTCATAACCGGCAACGACACCGGAGAGCATTGCGCCCTGAATACCCTGATCGACGCAGGGAATAAACTCCTTGGGAATTGCACCACCGGTAATCTTGTTGATGAACTCATAACCCTTACCGGGCTCGTTGGGCTCAAGCATAAGCTTAACGTGTGCAAACTGTCCCTTACCACCAGTCTGACGTGCGTATCTGGTGTCGACCGTTGCGGATTTCTTAATGGTTTCCTTGTAAGAAACCTGAGGTTTACCAACGTTGGCCTCGACCTTGAACTCACGAAGCAGTCTGTCCACTATGATTTCAAGATGCAACTCACCCATACCAGCTATTATAGTCTGACCGGTCTCTTCATCGGTGTAGGTCTTGAAGGTGGGGTCTTCCTCTGCAAGCTTCATAAGGGCGATACCCATTTTTTCCTGGCCGGCTTTAGTCTTGGGCTCAATAGCTACACGAATAACCGGTTCCGGGAATTCCATGGATTCGAGAATGATAGGACTCTTTTCATCGCAGAGAGTATCACCTGTTGTGGTGTTCTTGAGACCGACTGCTGCGGCAATATCACCGGCATAGACCATCTCAATATCTTCTCTGTGGTTGGCGTGCATCTGGAGAATACGGCCGATTCTCTCTTTCTGACCCTTAGTAGAGTTCAGAACAGATTTACCGGTTTCAAGAGTACCGGAGTAGACACGGAAGAATCCGAGCTTACCAACATAGGGGTCAGCCATGATCTTAAAGGCAAGAGCTGCGAAGGGCTCTTCGTCACTTGCTTTTCTTACCTCGGTCTCCTCGGTCTTGGGGTTGACACCCTCAATAGCGGGAACATCCAGCGGAGAGGGCATAAAGTCAACAATTGCATCCAGAAGCTTCTGTACGCCTTTGTTTTTATAAGAAGTACCGCAGACAACAGGAACCATTTTAACTGCAACTGTGGCCTTTCTTATAGCAGCACGGATTTTCTCCGGGCTGACTTCTTCGCCTTCGAGATACAGCTCCAGTATCTCGTCGTCGTAATCGGAAACTGCTTCAAGCAGATTTGCACGGTACTCCTCGGCAAGCTCACGCATATCCTCAGGGATTTCCTCGACACGCATATCAACGCCAAGATCATCGTAGAATACAATGGCGTGCATCTCAACGAGGTCAATAATTCCTCTGAAGTTTTCTTCCTTACCGATAGGAAGCTGAATGGGAACAGCATTGCACTTGAGTCTGTCATGAACCATGTTGAGAACATGATAGAAATCAGCACCCAGAATATCCATCTTGTTGACGTATATCATACGGGGTACTTTGTAGTGGTCAGCCTGTCTCCAAACAGTCTCGGACTGAGGCTCAACACCGCCTTTAGCGCACAGGACAGTAACACAGCCGTCGAGAACTCTAAGAGAGCGCTCAACCTCAGCAGTAAAGTCCACGTGTCCCGGGGTATCAATGATGTTGATACGGTTATCACGCCAGAAACAGGTGGTAGCAGCGGAGGTAATAGTAATACCTCTCTCCTGCTCCTGCTTCATCCAGTCCATGGTAGCAGTACCTTCGTGTGTCTCACCTATTTTATAGTTAACACCGGTGTAAAACAGAATACGCTCAGTGGTAGTTGTTTTACCGGCGTCGATGTGAGCCATAATACCGATATTTCTTGTTTTTTCAAGTGAAATTTTTCTAGGCATTTAATACTACTCCTGATTGGATTACCATCTGAAATGTGCGAAAGCCTTGTTGGCTTCGGCATTCTTGTGCATGTCTTCACGCTTCTTAACAGATGCGCCGACATTGTTGCTTGCATCCATGATTTCGCCTGCAAGACGCTCCTTCATGGTCTTCTCGCTGCGCTTGCGAGAATACTCAACAAGCCAACGGAGAGCCAGAGTCTGGCGGCGTGCGGGACGAACTTCGATAGGCACCTGATAGGTAGCACCACCAACACGGCGGGCCTTAACCTCAAGTGCGGGCATAACATTGTTCATTGCTTCGGTGAAGGCTTCAAGGGGCTCCTTGCCGGTCTTCTCCTTGATGATGTCAAAAGCGTCGTACACGACCTTCTGAGCAACACCCTTCTTGCCGTCCAGCATAACACCGTTGATGAGCTTAGTCACCAGAACGCTGTTGTACATAGGATCGGGCAAAATTTCTCTCTTGGGAACATTACCTCTTCTGGGCACGTTGCTTCCCTCCTTCATTATAAAATGGGATCAAAGGTACTCGAACATCTTCTTAGATGTCCGCTGCGCCCCGAGGTTTATCATATATAGATAAACGACAGGGCAAAAATGCCGCTGCGTATGAATTATTTCTTCTTGGCAGCTTTAGGTCTCTTGGCGCCGTACTTGGAACGACCCTGCATACGACCGTTGACGCCCTGAGCGTCAAGTGCGCCGCGGATGATGTGGTAACGGACACCAGGAAGGTCCTTAACACGACCGCCACGGATCATAACAACGGAGTGCTCCTGAAGGTTATGACCGATACCGGGGATGTAAGCTGTTACCTCGTAACCGTTAGTCAGGCGAACACGAGCAATCTTACGCAGAGCTGAGTTAGGCTTCTTAGGAGTAGAGGTACGAACTGCGGTGCAGACACCTCTCTTCTGGGGAGAGCTCAGATCAGTCTCCTTATTCTTGATGGTGTTCAGACCGTGCTGCATAGCAGGAGAATTGGACTGGTAAGTAACCTTTTCTCTGCCCTTTCTCACCAGCTGGTTAAAAGTAGGCATTTTCTTCCTCCTTTCTTGGGTAAATAGTATATAAAAAGCCTTGAAATTCAAGGATTTTTATTGAATTTGCACAGTGAAGCTTTCTCAGAATTGTACAAGCTCACGCAATTTTAGATTTTAGCATATTATACAAATTTAGTCAAGAATTTTTGGCAAATTATTTTTGAAATTTTTATTCTTTTTTCAAAAACTGCCGTTCCCTATGGGAGCGGCAGTTTTAACTTGGCTATTGTGTTGATCAAAGAGCGTTTGTCTTGTTAACGAGGGATGTAAGGTCCACATCCTCCTCCGGCTGTTCTGCTGAAACAGCCTCACTTTCTGTTACGTCGTCAAAGTCACGGTAGCATGCCAGACCTGAACCGGCAGGTATAAGCTTACCGATAATAACATTCTCCTTAAGTCCGACCAAATGGTCAACCTTGCCCTTGATTGCGGCATCGGTCAATACCTTAGTGGTCTCCTGGAAGGATGCGGCTGACAGGAAGCTCTCTGTAGCAAGAGAAGCCTTTGTAATACCCATAAGCAGCTGAGTATAAGTGGCGTGTTTAAGTCCGACCTCTCCGTTTGCAATTCTCTGGTCAACGAGCTTATTGGCATCCTTGAGAGCAGAAATATCAACGGTAGCTCCGGAGAGCAGATCCGTATCACCGGCCTCCTCAACTCTGACTTTACGCATCATCTGACGGACAATGACCTCAATGTGCTTATCATTGATGTCAACACCCTGCTGACGGTAAACCTTCTGAATTTCGCTGGTGATATAGCTGCGAACGCCCTGACGGCCGAACTGGTCGTCGTCAATACCACGGATACGCAGAACATCATGGGGATTAAGAGCACCGGAAGTAAGCTCCTGTCCCTTGTCTACATGGTCACCGTTGTGAACAAGGATACCTGCGGAATGAGGTACATTATAAACGATGACTTCTCCGTCCGCATCGCTTGTAAGCTTGAGGGCGTACATAACGCCTTTCTTTGCCTCTTCAATGGCAATAGTACCGGAAGCCTCTGCCAGAGATGCCATTTTCTTAGGCTTGCGGGCCTCGAAAAGTTCTTCAACTCGGGGAAGACCCTGAGTAATATCGTCTCCTGCAACACCACCGGTATGGAATGTACGCATTGTAAGCTGTGTACCGGGTTCACCGATGGACTGAGCAGCAATAACACCGACTGCCTCGCCCTGATTGACAGGCTTGCCCAGTGCAAGGTTCATACCATAGCACTTGGCGCAGACACCGGTCTTAGCCTCACAGGTGAGAACGCTTCTGATAAATGCCTTGTGTATGCCGTGGGCTTCCATAACGTCAGCATCCTCAGGCATAAGCATATGATCGGTACCGAAAAGAACCTCTCCGGTAGCGGGATCTGTAATATCAACTGCGGGGAAACGGCCGTGTATGGCAGTACCGAAGCTCTCAACCATCTGACCTCTGTCATAAACAGCGCCAGCCCATACACCTTCTGTAGTGCCGCAGTCTCTTTCACGGATAATAACATCCTGACATACATCAACCATACGTCTGGTAAGGTAACCGGAGTCAGCAGTACGAAGAGCGGTATCAGCCATACCCTTTCGTGCGCCTCTTGTGGAAATGAAGTATTCCAAAACAGAAAGGCCTTCACGGAAGTTGGACTTAACAGGAATTTCGATAGTCTTACCGGCAGTGTTGGCCATCAGACCACGCATACCTGCAAGCTGTCTTATCTGCTTCATAGAACCACGGGCACCGGAGTTTGCCATCATGTAGATGGGGTTATATTCATCCAAACAGTTCTGCAGTGCATCGGTAACTTCCTTGGTGGTCTTTTCCCACTCAGAAACAACCAGTCTGTAACGCTCATCATCTGTGATGAAACCACGCTTGTACTGGCGCTCAATGCGGACGGTTTCCTGCTCAGTGGCGTGAATAAGTTCATCCTTGGCAGAAGGTACGGTCATATCTGCAACAGAAATTGTGATGGCAGCCTTGGTTGAATATTTATAACCCATAGCCTTAATGCTGTCCAGAACTTCGGCAGATACAGTAAAGCCATGCTTTTTAATGCAGCGGTCGATAATATCGCCCAGCTGTTTCTTGCCCACCTGGAAGCCGATTTCATGGTCAAAATCATGCTCGGGGTCATTGCGGTCAACATATCCCAGATCCTGAGGAATAGCCTCGTTGAAGATAATGCGTCCCACAGTGGTAGTAATAATCTTTCTGACCTCGACTCCGTCAACAATTTTGGTAACTCTGAGTCTTATGGGGGCGTGAAGGCCTACATAGCCTTCATTATATGCCATAACAGCCTCGTTGGCGTCACGGTACATACGGATAGGCTTATAGCTTGCGGGTTTTGTTCCCTCTTCCTTGGCCTTCAGGTTTGCGGCATAAATATCGTCACCTGAGGTCAGCTCACCGGCGGTAAGGCCGGTATCCCCGGGGTCATCTACAACCAGCTCTTCAGCACCCTTTTCGGCAGAGCCGATACGGAGCATAGTGAGGTAGTATGAACCCAGAATCATATCCTGAGTAGGAACAGTAACAGGATGACCGTCCTGAGGACGGAGCAGGTTGTTGGCAGACAGCATCAGGATTCTGGCCTCGGCCTGAGCTTCGGCAGAAAGGGGCAGATGTATAGCCATCTGGTCGCCGTCAAAGTCTGCGTTGTATGCAGTACATACCAGAGGATGAAGTCTGAGCGCACGGCCTTCCACAAGGACAGGCTCGAAAGCCTGAATACCAAGTCTGTGCAGTGTAGGCGCACGGTTAAGAAGCACGGGATGCTCTTTAATTACATCCTCCAGTGCATCCCAAACCTCGGTCTTCTGCTTATCGACCATCTTCTTTGCAGACTTGATGTTGTTTGCAACGCCGTCCTCAACCAGCTTCTTCATAACGAAGGGACGGAACAGCTCGATAGCCATTTCCTTAGGAACACCGCACTGGTATATCTTAAGGTCAGGACCGACAACGATAACGCTACGGCCTGAATAGTCAACACGTTTACCCAGAAGGTTCTGGCGGAAACGTCCCTGCTTACCTTTAAGCATATCGCTGAGGGACTTGAGTGCTCTGGAGTTTGCACCGGTAACGGCTCTGCCACGGCGGCCGTTATCTATAAGTGCGTCCACAGCCTCCTGAAGCATGCGCTTTTCGTTTCTGACAATGATGTCAGGAGCGTTGAGCTGCATAAGTCTCTTCAGACGGTTATTGCGGTTTATAACTCTGCGGTAAAGATCGTTAAGGTCGGAGGTTGCAAATCTGCCGCCGTCCAGCTGAACCATGGGGCGGATTTCGGGAGGAATGACAGGCAGAACATCAATAATCATCCACTCGGGACGGTTGCCGCTCTGACGGAATGCCTCAACAACCTCAAGGCGCTTGACAAGCTTTGCCTTTTTCTGACCGCTGGCGGTCTTGAGCTCCTCACGGAGCTCAACTGCCAGCTTTTCGCAGTCTATCTGACTGAGGAGTTCCTTTATAGCCTCGGCACCCATGCCTGCCTTAAAGTCGTCCTCATACTTTTCACGCATTTCACGATATTCACGCTCGGTGAGTATCTGGCCCTTCTCCAGAGGAGTGTAGCCGGGATCGGTAACTATATAGCTTGCAAAATACAGAACCTTTTCCAGTGTTCTGGGAGTAAGGTCAAGCATAAGACCCATACGGCTGGGTATACCCTTAAAGTACCAGATATGGCTGACGGGAGCAGCAAGAGCGATGTGGCCCATACGCTCACGGCGAACCTTGCTCTTTGTTACTTCAACGCCGCAGCGGTCGCATATTTTGCCTTTATATCTAATCTTTTTGTATTTTCCGCAATGGCATTCCCAGTCCTTTGTAGGTCCGAAAATACGCTCACAGAAAAGGCCGTCTCTTTCGGGTTTAAGAGTTCTGTAGTTTATTGTCTCCGGCTTTTTTACTTCGCCGTAGGACCAGCTGAGAATAGTCTCAGGGGAGGCTATGCTGATTTGGATAGCGTCAAAAGGTGCGTAGCTCATTAATCGTCCTCCTCTTCATTGTCCATTTCGTAGTCGTCATCATCGTCCTGAGGGATGTCTTCAATGCTGTATCCCTCTGCCTCGATCTCACTCTCGTCGGCCTCGTACATTTCATCTCTCATATCAGGGATGAAATCATCGTCCTCATCCTCCTTGAGTTCGATCTCATTGCCTTCCTTGTCCAGTACCTTAATGTCAAGGCACAGGGACTGGAGTTCCTTAACAAGAACCTTAAAGGATTCGGGAACACCGGGTTCGGGGATGTTGTTGCCCTTTACGATAGCTTCGTAGGTCTTTACACGTCCTGTAACATCGTCGGACTTGACGGTCAGGATTTCCTGCAGGGTGTACGCTGCACCGTAAGCTTCAAGAGCCCAAACTTCCATTTCACCGAAACGCTGTCCGCCGAACTGAGCTTTACCGCCCAGAGGCTGCTGGGTAACAAGGCTGTAAGGGCCGGTGGAACGGGCATGGATCTTATCGTCAACCAGATGGTGGAGTTTAAGGAAGTAAACCCATCCAACGGTAACATCATTATCAAATTTCTCACCGGTACGACCGTCATACATGACGCTCTTACCGTCCTCACGGAGGCCTGCCTCACGGAGGGTCTCACGAATTGTGGTCTCGTTTGCGCCGTTAAATACAGGTGTGGCAACCTTCCAGCCCAAAGCCTGAGCCGCATAACCAAGGTGAACCTCAAGTACCTGTCCGATATTCATTCGGGAAGGAACACCCAGGGGGTTCAGAACTATATCAAGGGGAGTACCGTCAGGCAGGTAAGGCATATCCTCTCTGGGGAGTATGCGGGAAACAACACCCTTGTTACCGTGACGGCCTGCCATCTTATCGCCCACAGAGATCTTTCTCTTCTGTGCGATATAGACTCTGACGACCTCGTTAACACCGGGGTTCATTTCGTCGCCGTTTTCACGGGTAAACACCTTAACATCAACAATGATACCGCTCTCACCGTGGGGGACCTTCAGCGAAGTATCTCTGACTTCTCTTGCCTTTTCACCGAATATTGCACGGAGCAGACGCTCTTCAGCGGTAAGATCGGTTTCTCCCTTGGGAGTAACCTTACCTACAAGAATATCTCCGGCAGTGACTTCTGCACCAACCATGATGATACCACGCTCATCCAGATACTTGAGAGCCTCTTCGCCAACACCGGGAATATCACGGGTGATTTCCTCAGGTCCAAGCTTAGTGTCTCTGGCGTCACATTCATACTCTTCGATATGAATTGAAGTGAACACATCTTCCATAACAAGGCGCTCGTTAAGGAGGATAGCATCTTCGTAGTTGTAGCCTTCCCAGTTCATGTAACCGACAAGGATGTTCTTACCAAGAGCAATTTCGCCCTGAGAAGTGCTGGAGCCGTCAGCCAGAACATCGCCGGCGGTGACTCTCTCTCCTGCATTGACGATAGGACGCTGGTTAAGGCAGGTACCCTGGTTGGAACGGGAGAACTTAATAAGCTTATAATCTTTAATACGACCGGAATCGTATCTGACAGTAATGTAGTTTGCATCAACTCTGGTAACGACACCGTCACCTTCTGCCACAACGCAGACGCCGGAGTCAACGGCGCACTTGTGCTCAATACCGGTAGCAACTATAGGAGCCTGAGTAGTGAGCAGAGGAACTGCCTGACGCTGCATGTTAGCACCCATCAGAGCACGGTTAGCGTCGTCGTTTTCAAGGAAGGGAATCATAGCAGTAGCTATGGAAACCATCATCTTGGGGCTGACGTCCACATAATCGACATCTTCACGGTTAACTTCTATAGTATCGTTGCGGTGACGGCAGGTTACACGCTTGTTTACAAGAACACCGTTCTCGTCCACAGGCTCTGCAGCCTGAGCCACAATGAACTGGTCTTCCTGATCGGCAGTCATGTATACGACCTCGTCTGTAACACGGCAGGTTTCCTTTTCAACCTTTTTGTATGGAGCAACAAGGAAGCCGTACTCATTAGCTCTTGCGTAGGAGGCAAGGTAGTTTATAAGACCGATGTTAGGTCCTTCAGGAGTTTCGATAGGGCAGAGACGGCCGTAATGGCTGTAATGAACGTCTCGCACATCGAAGCTTGCTCTCTCTCTGGAAAGACCGCCGGGACCAAGAGCGGACATACGGCGCTTATGAGTAAGCTCGGACAGGGGGTTTGTCTGGTCCATGAACTGGCTCAGAGGAGAAGAACCGAAGAACTCTTTGATTGCAGCGGTAACAGGGCGGATATTTATAAGGCTCTGAGGAGTGACAATGTCCAGATCCTGCAAAGTCATACGCTCTCTTATAACTCTCTCCATACGGCTGAAGCCTATACGGAACTGGTTCTGCAGAAGCTCACCCACGCAGCGGACACGACGGTTGCCAAGATGGTCAATATCGTCGGCATTTCCTATGCCGTGAGAGAGTGCATTCAGGTAGTTGACGGAAGCGAATATATCATCGACCACAATGTGCTTGGGAATAAGAACATCGATGTTTTCACGGATCGCATCTTTAAGGGCTTCGCCCTGATAACGCTCAACAAGCTGCTGCATAACGATTCCGCGAACCTTCTCGTTTATCTCCAGCTCTTCCAGCTCTTCATCGCTCAGATCAACATACTTTCTGATGTCAACCATACCGTTGGAGAACACACGAACCTTTTTGCCGTCTACCATAAGGTTGACGGAAATAACGCCTGCATCGGCAATGACCTGAGATTTATCTCTGGTAACTACCTCGCCTTCCTCGGCAATGATTTCGCCGGTGAAGGGATCGGCCACAGGCTCGGCAAGCGTAAAGCCGGCAATACGGGGGAAGAGGGACAGCTTTTTATTGAACTTGTAGCGTCCGACATTTGAGATCTCGTAACGGCGGCGGTCAAAGAACAGGCCGTCCAGCAGAGTCTCGGCGGATTCGACAGTGGGAGGATCGCCGGGACGAAGCTTTCTGTACACCTCGATAAGGCACTCGTCACGGTTTGCGGTAGTATCCTTGTCGATAGTGGCAACTATGCGCTCATCCTCACCGAAGATTTCCTTCAGTCTCTCGTTGGTGGTTGCACCCACATAGGGGTCAGACACGCAGGAGAGCCATGTTGCAGGGCGGTTTTCATCATAAGCGCCCATGGCCTTCAGGAACCATGTGATAGGAAGCTTACGGTTCTTATCTATACGAACGTTGAAAACATCGTTTGCGTCAGTCTCGTACTCCAGCCATGCGCCGTGATAAGGAATCACTGTGGCGGTGTACACGTTCATCATGGATTTATCCAGATCCTTGCCGTAGTAAACTCCGGGGGAACGAACAATCTGAGAAACTATAACACGCTCGGCGCCGTTAATAACGAAAGTGCCGCCGTCGGTCATAATCGGGAAATCTCCCATAAAGATTTCCTGTTCCTTTATCTCCTCGGTCTCCTTGTTGCGAAGTCTTACTCTTACCTTCAGAGGGGCGGCATATGTGGCGTCTCTGGCCTTGCACTCCTCCTCGCTGTATTTGGGCTCTTCGTTCATGGAGTAGTCGATAAAGCTCAACTCCAGATTACCAGAGTAGTCGGTCACGGAGTCTACATCTCTGAAAACCTCACGCAGTCCTGTCTCAAGGAACCACTTGTATGAACTCTTCTGGATCTCCAGAAGGTTGGGCATTTCCATGATTTCCGGGACACGGGCAAAGCTCTTTCGCAGGGTCTTGCCGTACAGAACATCTTTTGGCATTGGCGCACTCTCCTTCTCACATTTGTAAACACCCGGCAGTGTTGTTAAAACTTACAGCCGCTGTGTTGAATTTACTTTGTCATAATGCTATACTAAACGCAGTTAATGGCTGGGAGTTTATCCCTGTCCCTGCATATGTAGCAAGCTATTCTATCACTATTATAAATATAAAGTCAAGAATTTTTTTAATTTTTTTGAAAATTTTGGCGGGGGTGTCAAGCCTCGGCCTATTTTTTTATTATTTTTTGCTAATTGACTTGTTTTGAGGAGGAAAATATGAGTTTTCCGGTGTTTGTAATATTAACTGCCGAAGCTTTGTTTGCTCTATGGCTTTTAAATCGTGAAGGACTGCTGAAAAAATCCTCTTATTTCCTTTCTTCACTGATTTTAATTTCTGCCGCATTTCTTTTCAGGGCACTTGCATTGGATTACAGGACTTTGGACTATGAAGATTTTCTGCATCACTGGGTGGAATTTTTCAGGCAGAACAGCGGCTTCAAGGCTTTGGATAAGCCTATAGGCAATTATAATGTGCCCTATCTGTACTTTCTTGCTCTTTTTTCCTATCTGCCTGTAAACGATCTGCATATGATAAAGCTGCTGAGTATTTTGTTTGATGTACTGCTGGCTTACGGCGTGATGAAGCTTCTTTCTCTGACCGAAAAATCCCCTTTGGCCCTCATAGGCTGCTTTATAAGCGTTCTCTACCTTCCGACCGTGTTTTTAAACGGTGCGGTCTGGGGCCAGTGCGACAGCATCTATGTTGCTCTGGCTCTATTAGGTATTTACTGCGCACTTACAGACAGGCCGTGTATTTCCATGCTGCTTGCCGCTCTCTCCTTCGGTTTTAAGCTTCAGGCGGTTTTTATCCTGCCGGTTTATGCTGTGCTCTGGTTTATGGGGAAATTTAACTGGAAGCACTTTTTTCTCTTTCCGCTTTTCTATGTAATTCTGGTGCTGCCCGCTGTTATCATGGGAAGACCGTTTATGGATACTCTGACCTTGTACCTGAATCAAACCGGAAGCATAGGTTCAGGTCTCAGTTACAGCGCTCCATCGGTTTTTTCTATTTTTTATAAGGTCAGCAACGAAGCATTGGCCGCAAAAATAGGAATAATCGCCGCATTTGTTTTTATGTTTGCGGTACTGGGGCTTGCATACTTTAAAAGAAGAGAGCTTGAAACCGACGCTGTTCTGTGGGCTGCCCTGCTTTTTACCCTCGGCATACCTTTTCTTCTCCCCCATATGCACGAGCGGTATTTCTTTGCCGCAGACATCATGTGCCTGCTTCTGGCCTTTGCCGTACCAAGACTGGCTGCCGCTGTTTTTCTGTCCCAGTTTGCCTCTTTCTTAGGCTATTACGCATACTTTAATCGGGTTTACCTTTTAACCATGAATTACGGCGGATGGGCAGTATTTCTGCTGATAATTACCGCCTCTGTTTTCTATATTTTCAGCCTTACGAAAAAAAATTTGAAAAAATTTGAAATTTAGTGTTGACATTTCCGTTTTATCTGTTATAATCAATCGTGCCTTAAATGAGGCGCCGCCAAGTGGTGCAAGCGGCTTTAAATGGAGCCGAAGCACCGGCGTGATATGCGAGAGTGCTGGAACAGGTAGACAGGCACGTTTGAGGGGCGTGTGTCAACTGACGTGGGAGTTCGATTCTCCTCTCTCGCACCAAAAAGTCAGGAACTTTTGTTCCTGACTTTTTTATTTTATCCGCAGCATTTCTTCCCAAACACTTAATATTCTTTCGTGCTAACGTCGGATTTTTTCCGACGTTTTTTGTTAATCGCACTTTTTGCAATGCTTTGAGCAATAATGCCTATTCAAAATTGTAAATATTATCAATATAATGTAAAGGCTGATTATGTGAGGTGTTTTCATCATGAAAATTTTAATACGCAACGGCCTTGTCATAGACCCTGAAAACCTTGTCTGCTCAAAGCGCAGCCTTTATCTGGAAAACGGAAAAATCGCAGCCGTGCCAGCGGCGGAGGTTCAGGCGGATTTGGTTATCGATGCAGCAGGCAAAATTGTCTGTCCAGGCTTTATAGATATACATATGCACGAAGACCCCTTGACTGCCGACGGGAAGCTTTATTCCGACGATGAAAAAGCCATTCTGGCCTGCATGCTTCGCATGGGCGTCACCACCGCTGTAGGCGGCAACTGCGGAGAGAATTATTCCCACCCCGCAGACTACATGGACCTTGCCGACAGAGACGGAAGTTACACCAACATTGCAATGCTGGCAGGCCACAAGTTTTTCAGACACCTTGCAGGCTGTACGGATGATTACGGTCCTGCCGCTCCGGAACAGATTGAAAAATGTGCCGCCTCTATAGAGGATGCCCTGCTGAGAGGCTGTGCAGGCGTGTCATACGGTATAAGATATGTACCGGGTATGGATATGCAGGAGCTTAGAGCTACAGCGTTCGGAGCAAAAAAACAGGGTAAAATGCTTGCCGCTCATATAAGAGACGATGCAGCGGCAGTTTTAAGTGCCGCTGAGGAATTTCTTGATGCAGTTGTAGAACCGGGCGTTCCCGTTCAGGTATCTCATATAGGAAGTATGGCAGGCTTTGGACAGATGGAGGATTTTCTCTCCCTTATTGACAAATACAGAGAGCGAAACCCCCGTATTTTCTGTGATTGCTACCCATATGACGCTTTTTCAACCGATATCGGATCTGCCACCTATGACGAGGGATGGCTTCAAAGATATAATTGTTCATATGAAGTTTTAGAGCTTGCTGAGGGGAAATATAAAGGACGGCGCTGCACAAAAGAAATTTTTGATGAAGTCCGTCGGGATGACCCCCGCTGCAGAACTGTCTGCTATGTTATGGAGCAATCTCAGGTGGATCTGTGCTACACCCATCCCGCCGTTATGCCTGCAAGTGACGGAATTTTGAACGCCGGAGCAGGCCACCCAAGAGCCGCAGGCACATTCCCCCGCTTTCTCAGCAGATATGCAAAAGGCGGAATAATGTCCGTGTATGAAGCTGTAAACCGCATGACTGCCATGCCCGCAAAGCAGCTGGGACTCAGTAGCAAGGGAAATCTAAGTATAGGCTCAGACGGTGATATTGTTATTTTTGACCCTCAGCTCATTGAGGATCGCTCCACCTTTGACAGTCCCCTCATCCCGCCTGTTGGAATAGATTATGTAATAGTAAACGGAATCCCCGCCGTAAAAGACGGGAAAATCATTAACGGCCGTGCCGGAAAATCCGCCCGTGTATATTAAAGGAGAATTTTATGACAAAGCCAAAGGGTGAAACCGTGGAAAACAGAAAGAAATTTAAAATGCCTGACACATGGATAATAGTCTTTGCCATGGTTGTCATTGCCGCAATATTGAGCTGGATAGTTCCGGCGGGGGCATATGATTACAAGCAGGTTGATATCAACGGCACGGTGAGAAACATCGCCATCGACGGCTCATACCATGTTATTGACAAAGCCGATACCAAGCCCACCGGCTTTTTAGGACTGTTTTCCGCTCTGTACACCGGCTGTGTTGAGGCAGGCAGCACCATCTTTATGATTTTATGCTGCTGTGCCAGCTTCCGCATAATGGTCCGCACAGGAGCCATACACGCCGGAATAAGCTCTATTTTAAAGAAGCTGGGCAACAAGGGAATGATTTTAGCCGTAGTCCTTATGATAGTTTTCGGCATATGCGGCTCAATGTTCGGTATGCTGAGTGAGCTTTTCGGATTTTACCCCTTGATGGTGGGTCTGGGAGTGGCGCTGGGTTATGACCCTATATTCGGTTTTGCCATTTTGTGTCTGGGTGATTACATAGGCTTCACCGCCGGTACATTAAACCCTTATAACGTAGCCGTTTCCCAGGGAATAGCCGAGGTTCCCATCTATTCCAATCAGCCTTACCGCTGGTTCAGCTTTGCAGTTTTAATTGGAATCTCCATATTATATCTGGTCCGCTACGGTATAAAGGTAAAAAAAGACCCTACCATTTCCCCTGTCTACGGCCGCAAATGCATACACAGCTTCAGTGATGGGGACCTTGACGAATACAAAATGGACTGGAGGGCTGTTCTGGTTCTCCTCGATATGTTCATTTCAATAGCAGTGCTGATGGTAGGACTGATGAAGTTCGGATGGAGCAACACTCAGCTCTGCGGTCTGTTCATTATAATGTCCATTACAGCCGCCTTAATCTGCGGATGGAACGGACAGAAATATGTGGATGAATTTGTGGAGGGGCTTAAAGGTATGATCTGGGGTGCGCTCATTGCCGGCCTTTCAAGAGCCATACTTGTAGTTATGAACAACGCCCAGATAACCGACACTATAATTCACGCTCTTGCAGAACTGCTGAAAAAGGCTCCTGCCTCAATTTCAGCACAGCTTATACTTTTCGTGCAGACAATTATCAACCTGCCCATTTCTTCCGCCACAGGTCAGGCAGCAGTTACCATGCCTATCATGGCCCCTCTTGCAGATGCACTGAATGTAACCAGAGATACCGCCTGCCTTGCCTTCCAGTTTGGAGACGGCCTCACAAACCTGCTCTGGCCCACCAGTAATATAGTAATTGTATGCGGCCTTGCAGATATCCCCTACCAGAAATGGGTAAAGTGGTTCCTGCCTCTGTTTTTCATCCTGCTTATTGCACAGATGTTCCTTGTAGGCGGCGCCGTTGCACTGGGCTTATAATTATATAAAATTTTTCATCAGAAGTAATCATATATGTTTCCACCGTGGTAACATTTGTGTCAACTCAAAATCTCCGTATTGGTTTTATTGAAAGTTCAAATTAGAGCGGATACAATGCTGCCTAAACTTTTAATTTTTGATGCAGCAATCCCCCTATAGTCGTTTTGCTCGGCCATAGGGGGATTGCTGTATTTCTGTTTTTTTCTTACCGGTTTCATGCAGAGCACGGACGGTTAAGTTATTCATTTATATCTCTTATTATTTGAAGCACATGTTCGGCCTTCTCCGGCGGCAATTTGCCAAGTTCCTCGATTATCTCTTTTGTTTTATTAGGTGATATATCTTTATCATTAAAGAAATCTTTAGGTTCTATGCCTAAAAATTCACAGATATAGAAAAAGCCGGTCATGGAAGGCATCGTTCTTTTATTTTCAATTTTATTGATATAGCTTTCACTTTGACCCAAAGATAAGCTCATATCCCTTGCAGATACCCCTTTCTCGGTCCTGAGCTGTGAGATTCTTTCTGCTAACCACTGCGCATAATCCATAC
>JARHZW010000070.1 GCA_029264685.1 Candidatus Limivicinus sp. | reverse complement strand
GGCAGACCGAGAATCAGATACTGCTGCTTCAGGTTTTCCTCCGCAGTCATATCCATATAGATGGACGGCGTCTCAACCACCGCCCCCATACGGCGCCGTGCTTTGACAATGTCTTTGCTGTGATTATTTACGCCGTAAAGAGAATACTCTCCGGATGTGGGCTCCTGCAATCCGCAGATCAATCGAATGAGGGTCGTCTTACCCGCACCGTTCTTCCCTACGAAGCCGTAAATAGAACCTTTTGGGACATTCATGGTAAGTCCGTTCAGTGCCTGAAAATTTTTGTATTTTTTTGTAAGGCAGTTTGTTTGCAAAATATAATCCATAGTGTGTTTACCTCCTTTGTTGACCTTAGCTTAAAACATAAAAGTCAAGAAAGCGGTCAAGAGGATAGTCAAGATTTCGTCAAGATTTTTGTTCTGCCAGCTTAAACCCTATTCCCCACACAGTTTCAATATAGTCAACCCCGCTCACATCCTGTAGTTTTTTTCGCAGATTGCTGATATGCTGTTTCAATGAACGCTCGGTGCAGTCGGGAGTGTCCAGACTTATCCTGTCAAGAAGCACACTTTTGGAAATGATCTGCCTTGGATTTTCCATTAATATTTTAATAATTGCGTACTCCGTTCGGGTAAGCTTTATAGGCTGCTCCTGCACAGTCAAAGTATTGGAAACCATATCCAAAAAAAGCTCTCCCACGGAAAGAGTTCTGTAGTCAGCATATATTTCCGCCTTGCGGAGCTGAACAACAATACGGGCAAGCAATTCTTTTATATCAAAAGGTTTCGTTATGTAATCGGCTGCACCGCCGAGGAGAAGATTTACCTTATCTTGTACATCGGCCTTTGCACTCAAAACAATCACAGGAGTATTCTCAATATGCGGCAAAACTTCTTCTCCTGACATCCCGGGAAGCATCAGGTCAAGCAGTATTAAATCTGGTTTATTTTGTGAAAGGAGATATAGAGCTTCTGTGCCGGAATACGCACGCAGGATTGCATAGCCCTCCCTTGCCAGCACCTCCGCCAGCATATCTCCGATATAAACATCATCGTCAATAATCGCTATTGTTTTCATATTACCTCACAGTTTTCATAAGTTGTTTGAACCAATAAACCCATATAAATTCTAAGATAAATTTAAGAATTTCAGGTGATTTGCAGGTAATCCGTTATATCTTTTACAGCTCTTGCCCGCTTATCACTAATAATCTCCCATATAGGTTCAGAAGTGCCGAGACCCGAAAAATACCTTTCAGCACAACTCATAACCGCTTGAATATTCTTTGTTGCGTACATCAGGTCGTAGGCTTCATCAAAAGCAAGCATATCTAATTTTGCAGCGCATTCATCTTCAAGCTCAACTTCGTACAGCCGCAGCTTCGCCCGTTCTTCTTCCGATTCCTGTGCCCATCCGGCTTCATATAAGGTTTTAAAATTCTCAAGCTCGTCAAAAAAATAATTGCATTTAAGTCTGCATGGTATATTAGGAAACTTTTTTCTCCTGACAAACTCAAATATACCCTCAACGCACCACTTCACATAGTCCCGCCACTGCTCCTCTTCCATATTTTGTGAAACAATCATGGAGTAAAGAGTCTCCTCACCTTGCTCCAAGGCATTGACGAAATATTCGCACTTTTTTGTGTTTCCTTTATAGTCTGCCTGAAGTTCGTCTCCGTTCTTCAGGGTCTGACTCATATGATAAACCTTCATTGCAGCCTCCGTAAAAAGTCTGTTTTTCCCGTATAATGAGGTAAACCGCAATTTTTGGCATATCCCGGTTGAATGTCATGCTTATGAAAAATCATAAGACAATCCCCTGACTTAACATAACATTTTTTACGGCGCCTCACGCTTATATCTATGGAAATTAAAGTAATTATAGCATAAAAAACAATGCAAATCCACCGAATGTGACTTGTAAGAAAAAGTCCGTCCCTGATATAGATAGTATAAGATAAGTAATCGCTTCATGCACTGAGCAATACTGCAAATCATATTGAAAAATCAGTGTTTTATGGTATATTAAAATAACAGTCCATATTCGGATACATCGAGATGATATAATACTTCATATACATAAAGTCCTCAAAGCTTCTTGATACACGGAGAAAGACATGAAAAAATTATTAAATTCAGTTCTGCTTGTGGTTTTAATGCTTGCGGTCATATTCATCTGTACAGGATGCTGCCGGCAATCCAAAGCCGAACATAAATTTTTTAGCTTTAAAGATATGTCTCAGACGGAACGCAAGGAATACATATGCAGCCGCCTGAAGCAGTCATACAATTTGGATTGTGAGATAGAAAAGATGTTGAGAAAAAATTTGATGGGCTGTTTTTTCATGAGGACGAATATTTCGCACTGGCTAAAAACTCTGATAACCGTATAATTTATGTTTGGGTATATGAGGACGGAAATATAATTGACACATACTTTATCCTTGAAATGGAGTCGGAAATACATGATTTTTTTGCCCAAATAATTCGCAATATAATACCCGTATTCAAGCTGTATGCTTACACTGATATTTTGGAAATTCCCTCTGAAAAGCATTCTAATGCAGATAATATTAAATCGTATCTGGCAAAGGAAAACACCCTTACTCCCCTTTATATTTTTGTAGATGATTCTGCATATGCGGTCGAAGGCCTCTTTGATGAATTAGAACAGGAACTTAATTTCTGCAATGCTGATCTCTACCTGTATGTGTGCGATGATTTAGACAGTGTTGATATACAAAACTACGACTTGCTGTCTTATCAGTACTCCCGTTCGGTTTTTAAAAAAGATTCAGAACCATACAACTGATCGCACGGTCGAAATCTATATTTTCAAACAAATTAAGATTCCATTAAATCCATCATAATTTTTATTAAAACACATTGACATATCATTATTTATAATGTAATTTTAGTAAACAGTGTTTCACCGCAAAATTATTTTTCCCCGTCGTCGTATATAGAAAACGCCCTTACACATAAGAAAGGACACAAAAGATTTAAAGATATGAGCTATACATACTTATTTAAAAACTTTTTTACCAATAAAGATTTTCTTATACCCGCTGATCAAATCCCGGGTACCTTATTTACTCCTCTTCACTTTGCATTTTCCGGCGTTCTGCTGATTATTGTTGTATTGGCTGCAATTTATGTAGGCAGGCACGAAAAACTTATAAAGCCGGTTTTTATCGGGCTCTGGATTTTTCTCCTTGTGTTTGAAGTTGTTATAGTCACATGGGAAAGTTTGTCAGCAAGAGAACCTGGATTTGACCTGCAAACTAATCTTTCCCTTTATCCGTGCAGTCTTTTCCTGTACACAATGCCTTTTATTATTTGGGGAAAAGGTGATGTTAAGAAATCTGCCTGCGGATGTCTGTGCACTTTAGGTCTGATTGGCGCTTCCATCAATTTTATATATCCCGGTAAACGGCTTGCTTACTACTCATGTATATCCTTCGTGGGTTTTCATACCTTCTTGTTTCACGGTGGTATGCTCTTCACCTGCATGGTACTGCTTATTTCCGGCATACATAGGTATACCGGAGTAAAGCGCTTTAAGGAACTTTTTCTGCCGTGTATCCCAACCCTGCTTTTGTCAATTCCTGCAAATATAATCAATTTTTCGCCTATCAATTCCGATTATATGTTTTTTAAGGGTGAATTTCCTCCCTTCGATATGATTTGCAAAAATATGAACACCGTCCAGACAGTGATTTTTCTCTACCTGCTATACACTGTCTTACCGGCGCTGTTCTACCTTCCTTCATATCTGCGTGGTAAGCTTCAGAAGAAAAAGGCGGAATGTGTTGTGTCATAATAAAAACCAGTCCGGCTGTAATTTTAGAAATAGCTATGTTTGATTTATGATTTTTCCGGTATCTCATACGCAAAGCTTCTGTAGTTTCTCTTAGCTTTGATTTTTCTCGCCAGACACAGGGCAATAAGCAAAGTTATAATTTCAACGGTTGGTACAGATAACCATATTCCGTCAAGGCCCCATATCAACGAAAACAAAATCACCACTGCAATGATACCTGCACAGCCTCGGAAAAAAGACACCACCAGAGAGGAAACTACTTCTTCCGTAGCACTGAATAGTGCGGTAGCCATGAAATTATAGCCTAAAAGCAGAAAGCTCGCAAAATAAACCTTTATTCCCCGCTCCGCTATTATCTGTAGTGTGGCATTATGCTCCTTGTTAAATATTCCTATCATTTCGGGAGCGAAATACAAGGTACAGACATATACAAGAACACCTGTAATCGTTGATACGATCAGGCCATGCCTGAATACACTGTTTATCTGCATTGAATTTCCCTCTCCGTATGCTCTGCTGAGCAAAGGCTGAACCCCTTGCGAGATTCCGGTAAATATTGCTGACACAATCAGCGCAAGATTTGCTATAATTCCGTATGCGGCAACTCCTGTATTTCCTGAGCTTTTAAGAATCAAAAGGTTAAACACCAGCAGAACAATTCCTGAAGAGAATTCGTTTATAAAGGCTGCAAGGCCGAAACCGCACATTTTCAGTATTTCCCCGAACCTAATTCCTTTGCTTACGAAGTGAAACTGATTTTTTCTACCGATCCAATGAAAGGTGCAGATAAGTACTCCCACAACAGGAGTCAGTGCTGTTGCAAAGGCAGCCCCGAATATACCCATATTGAACGGGTACATAAATACATAGTCAAGTATTACATTGGCCGCACTTCCTACCAGCATTGCAATCATTGCAATTTTAGGATTTCCGTCATTGCGAATAAAGCTTATAAGTAAATGGCGGAGAATAAAAAATGGCGCAAAGCAAAGAATTGTTTTCATATAAATGTCAGCCATCGGCAGTATTTCTCCACTTGCCCCCAAAAGAAAAACAACTTGTTTTGAAAACAGAATACCTGTCAGTAACAGCAGCAGTCCTACGGATAAAGAAAGAGAAAATGCCGTGGTAAAAATTCTGTTTGCCTTGTCGTCCTCTCCTCTCGCTTTGGAAATTGAATAATAAGCAGCCCCGCCTATGCCTAATAAAATCCCGAGACCGTTAATTAGGCCGAAAATACATATTGTAATGTTAAGTGCTGCCAAACCGTTTACACCCAGCCTGTCAGACACGAAAAAAGTGTCTGTTAGTATGGTTACGGCGGAGCCAAGCATCCCCAAAATACTCATAGATACATAACGGTAAAAGTTTACAGATGATTTCAAAATATTTCCTCCCAAAAAATAAGGTGCTTCACACATTCCTTCAAAGATCTACGGAATGTGTGAAGCACCTTAACAGCATCTATCCGATGACAGAATGCCTGTGCATATATTTTTTGCTAATATATCACAGAGTGTTTTATTTTGTCAACATAAATTACTAAAATCAGAACACAGGCTGTTTTACTGCACTGCACTAAAATTCAAAGCAATAAATTTGTTTTGTTTCACTATTAGTCACATACTCTGGGAAAGGAAATGGAAATCGAAAAGCCCTCTCCGTATTTAGATTTTGCGTTTATCTTCAAATTCAGCTCATCCGCCATTTTACCTGTAAGATACAATCCCATTCCGGTTGCCTTTTTTCTGACATCTGTAGAATCTCCGGTAAAGCCTTTCTGAAATATATAAGGAAGCTCATACGGTTTAACGCCTATGCCGTTATCGCCTATTGTCAAAACATCTTCCTCTTCACCACGAGAAAAAGAAATGACAAGGATAGGACTTTCCCTGCTGTATTTTATGGCATTGCTTACAATCTGAGAAAGCATAAAACGAATACTCCTTTGGTCGGAAAATACAGTATCATCCTTTATTTTATTGAATACGGCAAATTTTTTCTCTTCCAGCAGTGGTGCGTAATCCTCCAATACTTCCTCAATCAAGCTCTTTAAATCCAGCCGTTCAAACCGATAATCTTTTGTAGCGCTTTTCAAACGGGCATAATAAAGTATCTGCGTAATATTGTCCTGAAGTTCACTGCGGACATAGTCGAGCTTTCCGTGTATATTTGCCGGAATTTCATCCTGCCTGTTGTCCAAAACCATTGTTAAAAGGGACAGCGGTGTTTTTGCTTCATGGACCCACGCCTCTACATATTCCTCATAATCCCTTAAATCTTCCGCCTGCCTATGCAGACTTACTCTATTCTCGTTCAACACAAAGGAGAGGTAACGCAGCTGTTCCCTTTCCTGCTCACTCAAGAGCCGAAATAACTTTTCTTCATTTATTTCATCCGGATTTGCAATATAAGCCTGAAAAAGCTTCTGTTTTTTCTCTTCATTTAGGTTTACATAACATATTACACCCGCAAATAAAATAAGACTGAAAAGCAATATAGTTCCCAAAAGAGCCTTAAAAGCTTTAGTGTCCGACATCCAAAGAGTAAAAGCTGCAAAAATATCTATGCTTATCAGAAGGCCCAGCCAAAGAGAGCTCCGTTTAATAGTTTTCCAAAAATTACTCATCTGCGGACCTTTCCAGCCGATAGCCAAGCCCACGAACAGCCACTATTTTTTGTTCCATCCCTAAAGCCGACATTGTCTTTTTTAGGCGTGTTATGTTAACCTGTAAAGCATTTTCATCAATAAATTCCGTGGTTCCCCAAAGTGCTGTGCAGAGTTGAGCCGAGGAAACCGTTTTTTCTCCGCCTGAAAGAAGCTGTTCAAGCAGTCGGCCCTGATTTTTAGGTAAAACAACAGATGTATTATTGATGTATAAGGTGTAGGTTCCCTTGTCCAGAAGAAATCCGTCACCCTCCAGCAGATTATTTCTTCCTTCGTAGCGCTTTAAAATATTGTTTATTCTTGCCAGTAAACGCTCCCTTCGGCAGGGTTTTGTAAGAAATTCATCTGCACCCAGTTCAAGGGACTGTAGTTCATCCTGCATAGTATCTCTGGAAGTTAGGACCAGAACGGGAATCGCCGTTTTTCGTTTAAGCTCACGGCATATCTGAAAACCGCTTATTCCGGGTAAATTCAGATCCAGAACAACAAGGTCTGGCTGTATAGCTTCAATCTGTTCCACCGTATCTTCAAACACGGAGATTGCAGCTGTTTCAAAGCCGGCTTTTCGCAGCATACAGCATAGCTCTTCACGCATATACTCCTCGTCTTCTACTACGAAAATTTTTTTCACGGCAGTCCCCTCTTTTTTATTCTTCTCTCTGCGGTTCCATAAGTGTCAGCAAATATTTATCGCTTGAGCGCTTAATAACCGTCATATAAATATATTCTACCACAATCAGAAACAAAATCATAGCCGCAGAAATAATGAGCATTTCTCCCTGATTTGCTTTGGCAGACATAGTGAGGATACCGCTGAACAGCGCCTTTACACCGAAAATACTGCCGGCCGCAGCAACTGCCACCGGCAGGCCTATAAACCAGTTTATCTGCTTTCGTGCAGACCTGCACAGCGTTTCATATTCTGCACCAAGATGAACCAGTGTTTTGTATCTGCGTCCGGTCTTTCTTTGATTCATTAAAAATTGCACACCCATAACAGTATTTGCGACCACGAGGAAAATTACAGCAAGATAGCTTGTGATAAAGCTGGCTGCCACAGAGTAAAACAGCTGTCGGCCCATATTCTGGAGATAGCTTTCGTATTCTAAACTCATCTCCTTTAAGTTTAAAGCGTCAAGCTTGCTGTTTATATCCATATAGACATTCATCAGCGCCTTACTGTTTCTCAAATCCTCATTTAAAACTGCGTTAAGATAGATGTCATATTCTCCCTGAGTATAGTACATGAACTGTTCATCAGGCAAAATTAAAGCAAAATCAAAAGTAATTGCCATGTCTGTCACAATTTCACCCGTCTGCACCTCTCCCGTCAGATACAAAGTGCTGCCGTCCAGCTGTGTCCTTGGGTGGGTTAACAGAATTTCGTTAAGAATTTCGTTTCTTACACTGTCAGCAGCTTCCGTGCTGCGAAAAACTGCTGCTTCATCTGCATGAAGAGTGATAGCAGGCTTGCCGGCAGCTTCAAGAAGGCCGTTATAGTCTGACAGAGAAATAAGGTATGGGTAATCGGCATATGACAAATTATTTAAAAGCACGTCTCTGTCCGTGGATTGGGGCATTTTTTCCAGTGCAGTCATAACGCTGTCCATTATGAAAACATTTTCAAATTCATCTGTAGTCCTTATATGGCCAGTCCTCAAAGGCAGGAGAGCCGAAAAATATTCATCTAAATTATTTTCTTCAAGGATTTTATCCATATATTTCAGCTTTTCATTGGCATCGGATTTTTTGTCCAACAGTACATTTCCGCTTACGCAAAAGGTATAGTCAAGATTATTGGTGCGTACCGCAGTATTTTTTCCTGCAATCCCTATACCGGCTCCAAAGCAGCACAGGGCAGCAAGAATAAGGATAGAACTGATTGCCATAGAAGCAGACTGTCTTACAACGTTTTCCTGAATCTGCCGGAAATTGAATATACGGAGTTTTTTATTTGATTTACCCGTTTTTATCAGCATTTCAATGAATATCCGCATACCGTAAAACAAAAGAATTGTACCGGTGAGTCCGGAAAGCATGGTAAAAAACATCATTTTGTCGTTCTTCCATGCAAGACCGCCTATTGCCAAAATATAAGCCGCTGCTAAAAGTATCAGGCCTGCGGAAGCTGCCAAAATATAGACAGCTACAGACAGAGATTTATTGGAATTCTGCGTGCTGTCTGCCAGAAGAGCGCCTATCTCCTGACGGCTGATTTTGGCGCTCAGAATTAAAAACGCCGGTAATTTAATCAAAAGAAATCCTGCAACTGTGAAAATCACGCCTGAGAGAGAAACGGAAAACCTATGGCCTATAATGCCCATTCCAACTGTTTTGGCAGTAACAAGGCTGATTATCTCTGAAAGCAGCACAGCAACAGGAAGCCCTATAAGCAGAGCGAAAATGCTGCCTGCCAAATCTTCCGCAAGAAGCAGCGTAAAAAGTCTGCTTCTTTTCATACCGAGCATCAAATATATTCCGAACTCGTGTCTGCGGCGTTCCAGCTGATATTTGCACGCAAAATAAATAAGAAAGAAAAGGATTCCCAGAGTCATTACATAAAAAACCGGAACAAGCATAAACAGCTTGTCTACGGCGTCGCTTTCCATTTTTTTCAGAAAAATCATTACATCCTGATTGGAAATGGACAGAATAATATAAAACGCAACAATAGATATAATCAGTGAACTGAAAAACAGTCCGTTCTCTTTTCTGCTGCGCTTACTGTTTTTTAAAATCAGTTCATAGAACATTGGAGCTTCCACCTCCCAGCTGAGCCATCACTTTAAGAATTCGTTTGTAAAAATCATCCTGGCTCTCGTCTCCACGGAGCAGCTCGTGAAAAATAACTCCGTCCTGAATGAACATAATCCTTTTGCAGTAGCTTGCGGCGTTGGAATCGTGGGTAACCATTAAAATAGTTGCCTGCTCATCTCTGTTAAGCCCTGACAGCTTTTCCATAATATTTTTTGCATTTTTTGAATCCAAAGCTCCCGTAGGTTCATCGGCAAGAACAATTCCGGGATGAAGTATCAGTGCTCTTGCAGCGGCCACTCTCTGCTGCTGTCCGCCGGACATCTGATTTGGAAATTTATCAAGCACATCTTCTATTTCCAGATATTCTGCAAGCTGATTCAGTCTGGCAAGGCTCTGCTTTTCTGTCACTTTATGCAGTGATGTGGGGAGCAGGATATTTTCTTTTCCTGTAAGATTGTCAAGCAGTTCAAAATTCTGGAACAGATACCCGATTTTCTCCCCTCGATATTTTGCCAAAGCCTTCCCGCTCAGTGAATTAAGCCTTTCCCCCTCTATAACGATGCTGCCCTCACTTGGCTGTATCACAGTTGCAATGCAGTTTAAGAGGGTTGATTTGCCTGAGCCGGAGCTGCCCATAATGCCCAAAAATTCCCCCGGCATTACCTGAAAGCTTATGCCGTTTAAGGCCTTTGTGCGGTTTGATGCAGTTCCGTAAATTTTTCTTAAATTTTCAATATATAAAATCGGTTCCATATTATTTCCTCCTTTTTTATGTCTGCATAATAACACATATCCCTACAAATTAACACTTACAGTCTGTGTAAGTTCTGTAGATGATGCAGCATTGAGAAATTATGAACTAAATGTATATTTTTCGATACATTTACCAATAGATATTGACTTTTCTTAATGAATATATATAATTAACATTGTTAAGCTGTTTGGAGGAAATATTATGACGGAAATCAACTGGCTGCAAATGCTGACATTTAGGCAGGAACTTCATTATTTCGCCCGTGCCTTGCTTGCGCAGGGTCAAAAGCGCACTCTTACATCAAGTGAGCTTGAAATTCTGTCGCTGTTGTACTTACGCACGGAAAATATTACGCCTCTGGTCCTAAGCAGAGAAAGCGGAATGAAAAAAGAGGCAGTCAGCAGGTGTCTCAGACAGCTGTTTGAAAGGGGCCTTATCGACAAAAACAAGCATCCACAGGACGAACGCAGTTATGTACTGTCCATTACCGAGGCAGGAAAGAAAACATTGAAAGAGAATTACGGACCGATTCTTCAGCCGCTTTATGACCTTAGGCGCAGCATGGAGACGGATTTTGACACTCTGTTCCGCTTGATTGAAAATGCAAATATCAGGCTGGAGGGTATGAACGGCGTATAAGGTCAAGGAGGTTTTTTCGTGCAATTCTATAACGCATTACAGCTTGATCCCGCAATCTTAAAGAAAAAAATACGGGAAACAAACATTACCAAAGGCAAATTAAAGCTGTTCTTTGCAATGGCATTAAGGTCGATTCTAATTGTTCTTTTTGCTATTACTTTAATTTCACCCTTGTCCAAAGTATTTGGAGATGAAAACACACCCATGGCAGTAGCCATGTTTTGTGCTTTACTTGGTCTCAGATTTGTAGATTTCGGTTACTGCATTAAAGATTCGCTTGTCAATCTCGCTTGCGTATTCGCATTACTGCTTTTTGCCCCATGCCTTGCGGCAAATGTAAACCCTTTTTTGGCAGCGGTTATTCATTCATGCGCTTTCTTTGCTATCCTGTTTATGACAAGTGACAAGCCGGAGCTGGGTAACGCAGGAATATATACATTTGCTTATATCTTCCTAAGCGGCAATCCGGTTTCAGGCGTAGCTTTTCTCAAGCGTGGAGCTTTGACTGCAATAGGATACGCTGTGTGTGCCGTGATTTTTTACATTAAACATAACAGTAAAAATCAGAATACCCGTTTTATAAGCAAAATAAAGGCGTTCAGCCTTCGGGATAAAAAAGTTCAGTGGCAGCTTCAGCTGGGTCTTGGTGTCGGCATACTGCTTGCTGTGGGAAGCTACCTCAATATGAGACGCATGATGTGGGCTGCTTTTGCAGGTGGCTCAATTTTGGGTTGTTACTCAGCAACTGCCAAGGATTTAAAAAAGCGCTTTGGGCAAAGAATGGTGGGTACAATAATCGGCACTGTTGCTTTTTTCCTAATTTACCAAGTGGTTCCTGAGTCTGCAAGACCTATTTTAGCGCCTCTTGGCGGTATTTGCCTTGGATTTTGTACAGATTACCGCTTTAAAACCGCTGCAAACTGTATAGGCGCTCTGTTTATGGCAACAGGGCTGTACGGCCTTGAAAACTCCGTTTTTCTGCGTGTGATCAACAATTTTCTCGGAATTGGTTTTGGCTATGTCTTTCTGATTTTATTTCGGAAGTTTATGGATTTTTGCTTTAATCAAAAAGTACCTGAAAAAGCAGAGAATACAGATTAAAAATACCCCCTGATGTTACATCCGTATGAGTAACTCAGGGGGCTTATTTATATGTATGTCTATTTAGCCCTGGAAATACCCAGCACTTCATCCAGCTTTTCGATAGCCGTGATTGCATCCCAAAGGAATGCCTCTTTTCCGACCTTATCCACAAAGCCTGCTCTGTCCATGGTCTTAATGACATCAGGGTGAACACCGCAGAAAAGTACAGCAGTTCCGTTTGCCATGAACGACGCATAAAGACTTTCAAGCTCGCTTATAGCGCTGTCATCTATTTGGGGAACGCCTCGCATTGAAAATACAATACCTCTCAAGTCCTCCAGATCTTCAATGGCTTCAAGCCTGTTTGTAAGCTGGTCCTGAGTGCCGAAAAACAGCGGACCTGCAAGATAAACAATCTTTATGTTGCTGTGAACATCCCTTTCGGTGTAACCAAGCTTTTTGTCATCAATATCGCTGATGTCCACTTTAAGGTTGCTGCTTTTCAAAATAAATATCAGCATGGCAGCTACCACACCTACTGCAATGGCAGTAGTCAAATCAAACAGAACTGTGGCAAGCATGGTCAAAATATATTGCAGGATAGAATAATTCAGCTTTTTCTCAAAAAGGTGCTTGATAGCTTTCCAGTCGTTCATGCGGAACGCAGTCACCATTAGGACACCGGCAAGGGACGCCAGAGGTATTCTGGACATAATGCCGCCCAGCAGGAACATGGAAAGAATAAGCGTAACGGAATGGATAACTCCGGCAACTCTTGTCTGTCCTCCGCTTTTTATTACAACGGATGTTCTGGCGATGGCAGCCGTTGCGGGTATGCCGCCGAAAAACGGAATAATTGCGTTGCCTATCCCCTGCGCCACCAGCTCTCTTGTGGCGTTTAACTTCTCCCCTTTCATTTTCCCTGCCGCAGCACCGCAGAGCAGACTTTCAATCATGCCCAGAAGTGCAATGGAAAAAGCTGGCATAACAAGGGTAGGAATCAGGCTTATATCAATGCCTGTAAAAAGAAAGCTGTCAGGTGTAATCAAAGTTCTTGGGATTGCCCCTACCTCAGCCAAACGGGAAGAAGCGCTGTCAGGATTTAAAAGGAAATTAAGCGCTACTGTCACTATGATTGCAGCCAGTGAGGAGGGGCAGAATTTGTCCAGCTTTTTGGGATATAACAGCATAATAAGAACGGTAAGCACGCCAAAGCCCACAGCCCACCAATCAGGCGAAAAGCCGAGGGAAAAATATGAAATGATCTTTTCAACGGCGCTGCCTCCTGCTGAATGGGTACCGAAAAAATTGTCAATCTGGCCGAGGGCAATTATAACCGAAATTCCGGATGTGAAGCCGGTGATAACAGGAGACGGAATATAGGAAACCAGTTTTCCCACCTTGAGCAAAGCCATAAGCAAAAGAATAATGCCTGACAGAAATCCTGCGAGCAAAACCCCCTGCATACCGTATTTTGCGGACAGCGTCACCAAAATTGCCGCCATTGCACCTGTAGGACCTGAAATCTGGTAGGACGCACCGGAAAGCACACCGATGATAAGACCTGCAAAAATCGCCGTTATAAGACCCGATGCGGCATCTGCGCCGGAGCTGACACCGAAAGCCAAAGCCAGCGGCAGAGCCACTGCGGCCACAGTCAAACCCGCCATAAGGTCTTTAGAAAAAGTTTTACCGTTATAGCCTTTAAATTCATTTCTTAAATCACTTAAATAAGCGTTAATGACAAACACTCCCCTATTTAAACATAAAAAAACACGTTGTTGTAAAACAACGTATTTTTATTTATATATACAGGTTATCAAACTTTATATAAAAGGTCAATGCTAAATTAAAGATTTGTTCATAATTTAGACATTTTTCTGTAATAATATGCCCTATCTAATCACTTTGCACAATAAGTCTAATATCATTCATCATAAGAACTTGCAATTTAAGTCATAACCTGCTTATATATGACCATTTAACTATATTATAAATTGGCAGAATACATGGTCAATATCGAAACTTTATTCAAAAAAAATTTGGCCAATTTATGCATTATGTCCAATTTTGCCGCATTTATATCCCCCCACGGGGGTTGCTGAGAATGAAATATTTTGATATATTCATAACAGTGAAATTTCAGAAATTCCGAAAAGGAGAAATTGTGCATGAAAAAATCAATTAAAATCGTTTCACTGCTCTTGGCTTTAATTATGTGCTTTGGACTTGCTGCCTGCGGCAGTCAGGAAGGAACAGCTCCTGAGACTCCCGCTTCTGAAGCACCTGTTGAGGAAAAAGTTGAAGAGCCCGTCGCAAAAGACACGCTTGTCTACGGCAGCGGTGATTACACCCGCATAAACCCTGCACTTGATGAGCACGGTGAAATAAATGTGCTTCTCTTTGATGGTCTCACCGATCACGACGGTGACGGAAAGGTGATCCCCCGTCTTGCTGAAACATGGGATTATGACGATCAAAGCTACACTTACACTTTCCATCTCCGCAGCGATGTTAAATGGCACGACGGGAAGCCTTTCACTGCTGATGATGTTGCTTTTACCTACGGAATTATTATGGACCCTGAAAACGGTTCTGAAAACGCACCGAACTACGAAGATGTTAAGGAAATTGCTGTTATAGATGAACATACGGTCTCTTTCAGACTTGAAGCTCCTAACTCTGCTTTCCTTGATTACATGACTATGTCTATACTTCCCAAGCATTTGCTTGAGGGCGAGAATATGCAGGAGAGTGAATTTTTCCGCAAGCCCGTTGGCACAGGACCCTATAAGCTCGATGAATGGGATGCAGGACAGGCTATAGTCTTAAAGAGAAATGAAGATTACTTCGCCGGTGTAGCCAAGATTCCTACTATTATTTTCAAAATAGTTCCCGAATACACCGTCAGAGCCCTTCAGCTTCAGACCGGCGAGCTTGATCTTGCTCAGGTAACGCCTAAGGATTCCGTATCGTTTGAAAACGATGACAAACACATCGTTTACGACATGACCACGGCTGACTACAGAGGTATTCTCTACAACTTTGCTAATCCATTCTGGCAGAAAAACGCAGATATTATTCCTGCTATTTCCTACGCCATTGACAAGCAGGCAATTTTGGATGCCGTTGTTCTTGGCAAGGGCATTGTGGGCTACAGCCCTATTCAGAGAAATATATACAACTATGAGAATGTAGAGCATTATGATTACAATCCCGAAAAAGCAGTCGAAATACTGGAAAAAGTCGGCTGTGAAAAAGACAGCGAGGGCTTCTGGTGCAGAGACGGTCAGCGTTTGTCATTTACAATCAACGCTCATGCCACCGATCAGGTGAGGATCGACATGGCTCAGATTGCAGTTCAGCAGCTTAGAGAGATTGGTCTTGATGTGAACGCAGCAGTTCCTCCTGAAGGGATTGACTGGGGTGGTCAGGAATGCTGTATAATCGGTTGGGGTTCTCCCTTTGATGCGGATGACCACACCTATAAGGTATTTGGAACCGATAAGGGCGCAAACTATTCCGGTTACTCCAATGAGCTTGTAGATAAATATCTGACCGAAGCAAGACGCACAGACGACCCCGATAAAAGAGCCGAAGCATATGCCAACTTCCAGAAAGCGCTGGCTGACAACCCTGCTTACACCTTCTTCTGCTACATTGACGCACTTTATGTTGCGGATAAGGATTTAAAGGGCATTGATACCAGCACGGTTCTCGGTCATCACGGTGTAGGAATATTCTGGAACGTTTGCGACTGGACTTTTTAAAATAATCAACTGAACAAAGCCGGGGAAAATTCTTTCCCCGGCTCACAGAAATTTAAGGAGCCGCTATCGGCTCCCTATTCTGCTTTTTAGAGGTATAAGAAAATGGGAAATATTCTGGAAATAAAAAACCTGAGCGTAAGCATCAACGGCTCAGGCGGGAGGGTGCAGGCTGTAAGAGATGTCAGCTTGAGTCTGCATGAAGGCGAAGTTCTGGCGCTCGTGGGTGAATCAGGCTGCGGAAAAAGTATGTTATGCAAAAGTATAATGCATCTGCTTCCGAAAAACGCCAAAATCGAAAGCGGAAGCATTATCGCAGCAGGTCAGGATATAAGTCATTATTCCGAACGGGATATGCGTAAGCTTCGAGGGCGCCTTTTCTCTATGATTTTTCAGGATCCCATGACTGTCTTAGATCCCACAATGAGCGTAGGGGCGCAAATTGAGGAAGCTGTAATCCATAGTAACAAAAAACTTAATCGTGTACAGCGGCACAACAGAGTAATAGAGCTTATGGAACTTGTGGGCATTGACAGGGCCGAGGAGCGCTACAGGCTGTATCCTTACAATTTCTCAGGTGGTATGCGGCAAAGAAGCGTGATGGCAATGGCACTTGCAGGTAATCCCCGTATTCTTCTTGCTGATGAGCCTACCACCGCACTGGATGTAACCATTCAGGCTCAGATTATAGACTTGCTCCGAGAAATTCAAATAAAACTGAAAACGGCAACAATACTCGTTTCCCACGATTTGGGTGTCGTTGCAAGAGCAGCCGACCGAGTGGCAATAATGTACGCCGGAAAAATTGTAGAGATCGGTACTGCGGAAGAAATATACTATGACCCGAGACATCCCTACACTTGGGGGCTTATGCGCTCTCTTCCGGCTTTTTCCAAAGGTCAGGATAAGCTAAATACAATTCCGGGTATGCCTCCCACTCTTATTGATCCTCCTAAAGGGGACGCTTTTGCCTGCCGTAATCAGTATGCTCTTGGCATTGACTATGAGGAAATGCCGCCTATGTTCAGGATTTCTGATACTCATTTCGCTGCAACATGGCTTTTAGACCCACGAGCGCCCAAAATAGACAGACCCATAGGAGGCAGGTTATATGGCTGAGGTTTTACTGCAAATTGAAAATCTGAGTCACAGCTTTAAGCTCACAAAAAAGCTGAAACTTAAAGCCGTTGATAATGTCAGTTTTTGTATTCATAAGGGCGAAATTTTCGGTCTTGTGGGCGAATCCGGTTCCGGTAAATCAACTTTGGCACGGTGTGTAATGAACATCTACAAAACCCAGTCAGGAAAAATTATTTACAAAGGTGTTGACTGCACGGATAAAGCCGGTTTTAAGGAAAACAAGAAAATGCTTCAAAAGGACCGCCAGCTTATTTTTCAGGATAACGCCTCCAGTCTTAACCAAAAAATGAGAGTATGTGATATAATCACAGAACCAATGCGTATTCACCACATAAAACCACCCCGTGGCAGCTATCGGGCTGAAGCTGCTTTTCAGCTTAAATATGTAGGTATGGATGAAAGCTATCTGGATAAATACCCTTCTGAACTCTCCGGTGGTCAAAGACAGCGTGTAGCAATTGCAAGAGCCGTTTCTATGGAGCCGGGGCTTCTGGTTGCCGACGAGCCTATCGCTTCACTGGATGTATCAATTCAGGCCCAGATAATAAATTTGTTCAAACACCTGAGACAGGAGCACGGATTTTCAATTTTGTTTATTGCTCATGACCTTTCAATGGTTGAGTATCTTTGTGACAGAGTCGGCGTGATGTATAAAGGCAGCCTTGTTGAGCTGGCACCTACCGAGGAGCTCTACTCCAATCCTCTTCATCCATATACCAAAGCCCTCATGTCGGCAATTCCCGTTCCTGATCCCTTGCTTGAAAAAAAGCGCCGAAGAATAGATTTTGACGCTGCTGATTTTTCTCTCGGCGGAGAGCTTGTCGAGGTTATACCGGAACACTTTGTATTAAAGGAGCAGTAAGAACATGATACATAAAAAAAATAAATTTCTTTATTACGGTTCAAAACTGCTGATATTTATAGCAAGCGTTTTTGTTCTTTCTCTGATTGTTTTCTACATATCCCGTCTTACGCCCGGCGATCCTCTCCTATCCTACTATGGTGAAAGAGTGGAAAAAATGAGCGTAGAAGAAAAAAATATTGCCCGAGAAAAGCTTGGTCTTAATGAACCTATTTATGTTCAATACGGTAAGTGGCTAAAAAATGCTGCCCACGGCAACTTTGGAATCTCCTATAAATACAAGCAGGATGTTTTAGATGTAATTTCCCAAAGAATCGCAAACACGCTTATACTCGGCGGTATTGGCTATATTCTCATTTTTATCGGAGCTCTTGCGCTTGGAATAATATGTGCTTGGAACGAAGACAAATGGGTAGATAAATTTCTGTGTAAACTCGGAACATTTTCATGCTGTATTCCTGAATTCTGGTATTCGCTTCTTCTTATACTCATTTTTTGCGTAAGCCTGCATTGGCTGCCAAGCAGCGGAGCATATTCGATTGGTAAATCCGGCGATATTACAGACAGAATATTGCACCTTATTTTACCCATGGCAGTTGTCTTGCTTAATCATCCGTGGTATTACGGCTACATGGTCAGAAACAAGCTGCTGGATGAAATCCGTGCAGACTATGTATTACTCGGAAAATCAAAGGGTCAGAGCAAGGCAAAAATAATGTTCGGTCACTGTCTGAGAAATATAATGCCCTCTTATATAAGTCTTATGGCTATCTCAGTACCCCATGTTATAGGCGGTACATATATAGTGGAAACCGTTTTTGCATATCCCGGATTGGGTACGCTTTCATATGAAAGTGCAAAATATGCAGACTACAATATGCTTATGGTTCTGTGTATAATGACAGGGATTGTGGTAATTTTCTTTAATATGATAGGCCAGATAATCAATGAATGTATTGACCCCAGAATTCGCAGTATTGAAAGCCTTGAGGATTTGGGGGTGAGCAATTCATGAGTCAAAATGAATTATTTAAAATTGTAGGTATAAAAGAACCGGAGAAATCAATAAGCAAGCCCTGCAAAGCCAAAAAGTCCTTCCCTGTTCTCTCTGTTGTTATTCTCAGCGTTTTATGCCTGCTTTGTCTCTTCGCAGGACTGATAAGCACCAAAGACCCATCCCATCTGGATTTGCTTAACTATAACAAAGCTCCGAACTCCGAATTTTTATTCGGCACCGATACATTGGGAAGAGATATTTTTTCATGTATTTGGTATGGAGGAAGAATTTCTATATTTATCGGTTTTCTCGCAACTGCTATTTCCACTTTTATAGCAATAGTTTATGGCTGTATAAGCGGAATGGCGCCCAAATGGCTTGACAGTATCCTCATGCGTTTAACCGAGATACTCCTTAGTATTCCCGAGCTTTTACTCATTATTTTTATTCAGGCCATTTTAGGGCCTGCAAATGTACTTTCGATTTCTCTTGTAATCGGTCTCACAAGCTGGTGCGGAATCTCAAAGGTAGTGCGTACCGAAGTAAGGCAGTTGAGAGAAGCTGAGTATGTAATGGCATCACGATCAATGGGCGGAGGTTTTTTTCACCTTATGCGCTGCCATTTAGCTCCGAATTTTGTATCTTCTATAATGTTCATGGTTGTGATGAATATCCGTGGTGCAATCGTTGCAGAATCCACCCTGAGTTTTATGGGAATGGGGCTTCCGCTGGATATTATTTCTTGGGGCAGTATGCTGTCTCTGGCTGAAAAAGCGCTGATGACCAAGTCGTGGTGGATAGTTCTGATACCCGGTGCATTCCTTGTTTGCCTTTTGATGTGTGTTACCAATATCGGCAACTACCTGAGAAAAAGTGTTAACAGAAGTGAAAGCTATCTCTGATTTGCAAATATACTCAATGCA
>JARHZW010000061.1 GCA_029264685.1 Candidatus Limivicinus sp. | reverse complement strand
TTTGCCCACGGGGCAAATCTTTCCAGTGCCTGCGGAGTAAAGAAGAAACAGATATTGTTTGCACCTGCCGCTTTATCAGCCCACGAAAAATCTGCATCAGCGTCAGAAATTATATATATAAATATGCATCTGCTGTTCTGCACGGGAATTCTTGTCAGTTTATCGGGACAGGATTTAAAATCCTCCCCGTTCAGAAGAAACACCGACACCCCTTTTTTTACCCATTCATTTACGGCTCTCTGCATATTTTCCGTCGGCGGCAGCCACTGTACCCAGCTGTTTTCCATGCCCGTTTCAGCCTGTCGGCAGAGAAGCTCACGCTCATCCGAAAAAGCATTGCAGCTGAAATTTACCGCCAGTGCCTTCAGGGAATCCTCACGAACCGAGCAGGCAGTGCGCTGCAAGAGAGCCTGATATTGTTTGTCGGATGAAAACACAAAGGTCTTGAGAAAGCTCCAGAAATCCTGCTGCTGCGGTCTTCGGGCAAAGCTCATGCACACCTCAAGCAGGTTTCGTGTCTCCCTTTTTCCACCCGTTTTAATTGTTCTGATAGCTTTTCCCGCTACCGTTTGAATAGCGCTCAAAGTCAGCAGTGAATGTCTTTCCATATATAGACCTCCGTTATTAGAGATTAGTTTTTTTACAAATTAAATAATATATGCTATAATCTGTCCGTAGAATGTGCAGTTCAAAAAGGAGGATGCAAATGTCAACTTCCAGATTTACAAAATACATGATTTCGCAGGCCATGAAAGACCTGCTTGAAAAAAACAGCTTTGAGGACATTTCCGTTGGTGACATCGCAAAACAATGCAGCATCAGCAGAAACACCTTTTATTACCATTTTAAAGATAAATACGACATAATAAGCTGGATTTTTTACTCGGAAATTACCCCTATAATCGGTGAAACCAACCTTGGCAACTGGACTGACGGATTGCTGCGGCTGTGCAAATATATGCAGCAAAACAAAAGCTTCTATATAAAAGTGCTGCACGTTCAGGGGCAGAACAGCTTTACCGAGGGGCTTATTGAATTTTATTCAAATCTGGTGGAAAACCTGCTTTTGGAAGCAAAGGCAGATAACATTCTGTCCCATGACCAGATTCGGGTAATATCTCATTTCTACGCCTTCGGTCTCACAGGTGTGCTTATGAACTGGGCAAAAAGCGGCATGGAGGGGGACCCCGAGCCGGTTGTTGCCATGCTGGAGGAGCTGCTCTCCGGTGAGCTGTTCAGAAAGCTTTTTGCCCTGCAAAAGAAGGGCAGAAAAAAACAGCTATAATTTTCACGCCTTTATGCAGCGCAGCCTAAAAAGTCATATTCTGTAGTTATGCCATGCAGCGGAAACAAGATTATCAGATTTTGGTCAGTATTGCAGTTTACAATTTTTGATTTATGTACTATTTTAGTACAATTTTTATTTTTTGTACTAATTGCAATTCATATATGTGTGATTATCGGATTTCTGTTTAACCAACACGCAAAAAAGACACGGTCAAGAGCCGTGTCTTTTTTCTTTCAATCCATGTGTGCAGTAAATCTCAGCCCCTGCCTATGGGCTTTATACCTCGTCTGGGCTTATGAAAGCTTGTCAGCCTCTGCCTATATCTATCATGCCAATATCTCCCGAAATTCTGCTCTTTGCTTGGGGCATATCACCTTCTCTTATTTCCAGATTATTTGCGATCTTTTCCAGTATCTCCATATCGGAGGTGCCGCCGATTTCTACCAGCCAGCCTTTTTCAGGATTGAACATCAGAATATAGTTTGCCTTGTCCCAGCTCATATCCATACCGCTGTAATCGCAGACTATTTTCATAATCTGCCATCCGTCCTTACACTCGTCGCTCAAGACGGTAACATCACCGTTTAAAACATATTTGCAGTTATCAGTATCAACGCACCATGCGTTTATGAGATAGGGCAGGCTGTCTTTGCTGTCTCCGTTATCGCATAGATACCCGGTCCACCCTTCTGAATCGGAATTTCCCTCCGGCTTACCATCAGGCAGCCAGTTGGCTCTGAATTGCGGCAAATTATGTTGCTCCTCCGGCCCTGAAAAAGTAAACACCATTCCTGCATCCTTAAATACTATTTTCCGGTCCTGCCGAACAACCCCCTTTCCGTCCGTCTCTGCCCAGTGCCCAACCGCAGGCTCGTTTGTCTTTTCACTCTTCATCATATACTTCGACACTGCAAAGGCCGCCGTTGACAAAAGCGCCGCAACGGCAGAGGCCAGCAGGATTATACGCAGATTCCTGTGCTTATGTCGGGGCTTTTTCGTTCGGGACTTCTCAGTTCCGCCCAAATCGGCCATTACCGCCGCCCTTATCCGTTCCGTTCTCTCCGTATCTTCAGTGCCTATCTCCACCTCTTCCGGACAGCAGAGAGAGCTTATATCAGTTATCAATAATTCCATATTCAAATCCTTTCCTGCCCAAAGCTATACGCAGTTTTTCCCGTCCTCTTTTCAGCCTTGCCTTTATTGCAGAAGGTTTCATTCCCATATCCGCCGCAATATCATCCACCCGCTGATACAGAAAATAGTGACGCTTAAAAATCTCGCTGTCAGGCTCACCCATTGCATCCACTGCCTCACGGGTAGCTATCGCCATCTCCTTTTTCAGCACCTGCTCCTCCGGCTCAATGCAGCAGGCCACCGGATAATCGTCCTCCAAAGGCTGAGCCGGTTTTATGCCTCGCAGCTTATCCTTAGCTTTGTTTCTGGCTATAGTGCCTATGTATGGCTTCAGCTTTCCTCTCAGTACTTTCTCTCTGGAATACCAAAGAGAAACAAAGGTATCGGATACCGTTTCTTCTATGTCCTCCTGAGGAAGAAAATCCCCGAGCACATTAAATACTATTGCGTAAGCGTAGGCAGTAAACTCTGTTATTGCAGCATTAAGAGCTTCAAGGTCTCCGCTATGCAGTCCGTTAACTATTTTTTCTTCGTTCATATGAATTCTCCATGACTTTTTCGTCATATCTTATCCTGTTCTGTTCTCACAGAGCTTCAAAGTGTACAGTCCTCTGCTGCTCCTCATCTACAAAAACGAGTGCAAAAGCAAAAAGTTACATAATTCTGCATACTTTTCTTTTGCCTCAGTATATCACCGAAAGCTGACGGACAAAAGCAATTATAATGAAAACTGCTGCAAAAAACACCGCCGAAAAACGGCGGTGTTTTCACATTTAATTTTATTTCTGGTTCCAGTCGGTATTACCGTCGGAGAACATAAGGTTCCTGGGGTTATCCGGATAGGCGGTGTTGACCACAGCGGGAGCGGGGAAGCCCACCGTTCCGTCTACTGCGTCGCAGGCAACATACTGGCGCAGCTCATTCCACACAGGCTCATTGCAGTGCAGGCTGAGAGTGCTGTATTTGCCGCCCTTTTTCTCCCTGCACAGATCCGTGCATTCGTGGAGAAACTGAGCGCCTCTTGTAAGAGAAGTTGTGACCTTGTAGCCGCCGCCGTTTTTCAGCTTGTGAGTAATGGCAAGCATGGTTCCCAAGGCAAGGATGAAGCCGGGGAAATAGTCAAGAGGAACGCCGTTAAGGTTTTCAGGCTTTTCCATGCTTCCGTTTCTGACGGAAAGACCTGTTATATCCTCGGCACAGGGTGCCCAGCCGGGACGGTGCTTCCAGACGGTGTCGGAGAAGCAGTTCAGGTTAGAGTAAATCACATTGGGGTTAAGCTCTCTGATGTCGCTTTCCGAAAGACCGAAGTGATCCAGAGTACCGTTCTGATAAGAGTATGTAATCACGTCGGCCTGCCTTATAAGCTCCTTTGCCCGCTCCAGCTGGTCGGGAATGTTAAAGTCAAGCTGAATGGAGTGCTTTCCTGCCCAGCCGTCCAGCTCAAGCATGGCCTGTTCCTGCTCCATATACTCGCCACGCCTTATCATAAGCACATCTGCGCCGTACTTTGCCAGAACTCTGGAACAGGCAGGACCTGCAATAATATGGGTCAGGTCCAGAACCTTAATGCCCGAGAGAGGACCTCTGGAGTTGGGCTTGCCGTAATCGGGAGCCTGAGCGTCACCGAACTTCTCCTCTCTTATAAGGGGCATGGAAATAACCGCCTTACCGACCTCGCTGTTTTCCCATTCGTCACGGCTTCTCAGCATACAGGCGCAGGCGCCGCAGTCAAAGGCCATTTCCTCCAGCTGGAGAGCGGTCTTTTCGGAAACCTTCTGTGCAATTTCCTTTTTGTCCTGAGCAATGCTGAAAAAGGTATACTTGTCAGAGGGCTTGGACATTCCCATAGCCTCAAACAGCTTTCTCTGCTGATCCTGATAGTACACATGGAAGGAAACATCTCTGCCGTCACCGGCCTTGTACTTATAGAAAGAGCCGTTGATGGCGTTATTAACGGAAGCGGCGGAATTAAAGCGGCGCTTCTGGAATCTCTTACCGTTGTGGTCAGCCATGAACAGGCGGATGGCCTGCAGGCCCGCAAAGGAAATGTCACAGTAGCTCTTGGCACCGCTCACATCGTCCCCACGCAGCTCGCCTATTTCCGTTGCAACGGAGCTGCAAGCCGCAAGCACGGCGGCGATTGCAGGAGTCTGAAGAATTTTCTCGTCCTTAAAAAGCTTGTTTACGGCAGGCACACGCTTTGTAAGCATTGCGGCGGCAAAAGGACCGGGAAAGGGATTTCCGGTAAAACAGGCTTTCTTGAACTGAGCTTTACGGGACGGATCTGCAACAAAGCAGGTAGGCACAGCCTTAATTCCGTACTTCTCCACCAGATCGTCAAAAATGATCTGAGCCTGCTGTGCTTTTCTGGTAATAACAGTGTTTGACATTTGCACATTCCTTTCAAATATAAAATATATCGTTACATTCCCTCGGGGATATGCTTTCAGTGAATCCATTATACACCATTTCAGCAGTAAGGTACATATTTTTATCTATTATTTTGTTAGACATTTTTCGGTTTTTATCCAAAGATGGTTAAAAATATAACTGCCGCCCGAGGATGTTAGCGGACGGCAGTCTGAGAGGTGTAATGCCGGAAAACCGGCGGAGATTTGCTTTACAGGCTGCCTGAGTAGCCGGACAGACTGTAATCTCATATGTGGGGGACATATGAAAGACCTTACAACTTGATTGTGTCTAAATATTATCATTAAATAAAAGGCTCCGCAAGCGGGGTGGGGGGATAAAATTTTTGAGATTTTTTATTTTTTTCACTTACTTAGTTTCCGTAATCATCCCGTATAAGTTTCAAGCCATAAAAAGCTTATTTTACCGGATTTTTGCGGCATATCGGGTAGTTTCCCGTCAGCTTTGTTCAGACAGATAAATGCTCGCCCTGCTCTGAATCTGTTCTGCTGCTGCCTGTGCATCAAATTTTCCGTCAAGATAATTTCTGATTTCGGTGGTAATTATATTTATAAGTCCCTCATCGGAGCTGCACAGCTTATCGCAGGAATAGACCAGCTGGCGGAAAAGCTCCCCATCCTTTTCATTGAAGGTTTCCAAATTGTATTCGGGGTCAGTCTCTGCCCCATTTTCCAGTTCCTTTTGAATAAGAGCCTCGAAACGGTCACGAACCACGGGTATTCCTTCGTTCAACCGTGTGTATTTGCTCTCCCCCTCCATAAGGCATTTTACAAACCGCCACGCCCCCTCATGGTGCTGTCCCGAAGCCATTATGCCAAGACTTATATTCTGCCCGCTTGTGGTTCTCATCTCAGAGCTTGATGAACCAAGCCTTAAAAAGTAACTGCCGCAGCCCCTGCTTTCGGGAAAGCCTGTCACTGCGTAATCCCCTTTTAATATATACCTGTTGCTCCACCCCGGCTCCATGCCGACAAAATCGAAGGTAAAATCAAAGAGCTTGGCAGGCTCGCTGCTGTTCCATTCCTCACCGTCAGGCAGTGCTTTTATAAGCTCAAGCCAGTGTATGAAAGCCTCACTTTCAAAATCACAGCTTCTGTTTTCATAATCTATAAACTCGGCAGAAGCCGCCCATGCGAAAAGATTTGTGAGATAATTCCAGTCATAGGCGTGCCATGTGGGGCTCATATCTTTGTGTTCTTCCATAATCTCCCTGATTTTTTCCACTGTCCAGCCCTCTTTCTCAGTAGCAAATTCCGGATGTGTGGTCATGGTTAAAATGGTAAATTTGTCAGTATAGCGGTAAAGGCCGCCGTCTTTCAGCATAAGATTAAACAGCTTAGGTATAAAATCTTCACGGCTGATATCTTCGTCATTGTCTATATACGGCAGCATATCCACCAGAAGCGAGCTGTCCACTGCGCCTTCGGGAAAATAACTTACATCTATAAGGTCAATGTCAGAGGAGTTGGCAAGCTCTATAAGATTTCTTGCAAGGTCTGCTTCATCCTTAGGATAGATGGTTTCTATATTTATCTTAAACTCCGCATCATTATTATTGAAGCGGATTATTGCATCCTGCATTTCCGCTGTGATATTGGTATATTTTTCCCCGTCATAGGAGCTTACTGAGCCTAAACACAGCATATTCAGAGGTTTTCTGTCAGGAATCAACCCCTTCACCAGCTTATACAGTCCGTCTGCATTTTCCATGAAGAAAAATCCATCAGAATTCACAAAGCCGGTATTTACCTGAGCGCCCTGCAGGCTCTCCGCCCCCTCGGTATAGTTGAAACAGCGGCACTCTTCATTGTTTTCAAGCTTATATAATTCGTTTTTAATTCTGTCTATAAAATAAATTTCCTCTGTGTTAGAGCTTATGTATGTGCGCTCCGGCACACTCTCTCCGCTGAAGCTGAGAGTCTGAGGGTCAAAGGCCCTGCATTCTCCGTCCACCCAGAACCATGGCTTGTTCTTATGATAAAAGTACGGGAACGCCGCCCCTGTATTCTCTCTTTTTTCCATATTTTCGCCTGCACTGTTCACTATAAACAGGGTTTCAGGGCTGACAACAGCTGCTTTTTCGTCATCTATGGCAAAAAAGCCGGAAAAATTATTTGTTTCCCCGGCGGCATCAATATTTTCCCTGTATTCGGCTTCAAAGTTCAGTCTGTTCAGCGATTGCTCACCGCTTTTTATATCCATGTGGAACAGATAATAGCCTAAATCCTTAGGTACTTTGTTGTTAACGGTATCTGAATAGGTGGGCATTTCCTTTATGAGTGCCCACAGGGAATTCTCGGTTGGGCAAAAAATCACTCTCGGATTGTAAACACCGTCCAGTTTCATCTCATATTCCGCCCACTTTGCCTTGACCGTGTCATAGGCAAAAACGGAAGAGCCCTGATCGCTTTCAGGCATAAAGTACATTATATCCCCGTAAAAGCCTTGAACGCCTAAGTCTCTGTCCCCGTTCTCCAGTTTTTCGGGCATTTGGATTTTTTCCCGCACATACCCCTCTATCATGTTTTCAGGCAGCTTCTTTTCATCTTCCATCGGTACAATTTCTGTTTTTGCAGGCTCTTTTCCGCAGGCCGCAAGAGAAAAGAGCACAGCAAGCATCAAAATCAGGCAGAGAATTTTTTTCATGGTATATTATCCTTTCCGTTTTATTATTTTCGTATTAAATAACGCCAAAGAAGTGCAAAAGGATACCGTATTTATAAATTTTTCACTTGTATATTAAACTATACTTGTATCATTTTTGTATACTTTTTGTATCTTTCGGATAATTTGTATAATAATCTCCTGAATTTTTATATAAAAAGCCGCATAGGCAATCTGACCCTATGCGGCATATGTTAATTATTCATTTTTCAGTATTTTAAGGCCAAGCTCAATCAGGCGCAAAGCAGTGTCCCGTTTGTCGCACATGAATTCGTCTATATAGTCCTCCCCCAGAACCGCCCTGCTGATTTCCGTGGGAATAAGACCGGCGTTTTCGTCGTTCAGGTCAAGGTCCCTCTGGGGGCTGAAATAATAGCTCTCAAGAGCCTTGTAGTCCTCCAGCTCCTTTTCCAGATTATCAAGGGCAGAGTTAAGCTGCTCAAGCCTTACATTTCCTGAATTCAGGATATTTTCGTACCTTGTAATATGTGTGTAATCTCCCATATTTCCTCCTCAGTCACGGTAAAACAGGTCTCTTGTGTAGACCTTCTCCTCCACATCGTCAAGGGCGCAGTTATAGCGGTTTGCAATTATGGCCTTGCTCATGGTCTTGAACCTCTCCAGGTCGTTCACCACCATGTTTCCGTCAAAGCTGTCCCCGTCTCTGAGCATAGGCTCATAAATTATGACCTCTGCCCCCTGCTCTTTAACTCTCTTTATAACTCCCTGAATACTGCTTTCACGGAAATTATCCGAGCCTGACTTCATGGTAAGACGGTACACGCCTACCACAGGCCTGCCGCCGCTTTCTTTTGCAAGCTTCAAAACACGGCCTGCAACAAAATCCTTCCTTGTCTCGTTTGACTCCACTATAGCTTGAATCAGATTTTCGGGTACATCTGCATAATTTGCCAGCAGCTGTTTAGTGTCTTTAGGCAGGCAGTAGCCCCCATATCCGAAGCTTGGGTTATTATAGTGGTTCCCTATTCTCGGGTCAAGGCAGACGCCCTGAATTATCTCTCTTGTGTCAAGTCCGTGCATTTCCGCATAAGTGTCAAGCTCATTAAAATAGGACACACGCAGGGCAAGATAGGTATTTGCAAAAAGCTTTACCGCCTCCGCCTCAGTGAAGCCCATAATGAGAGTTTCGATATTTTCCTTTATGGCTCCCTGCCTGAGAAGAGCCGCAAACTGCTCCCCCGCCGCTAAAAGCCTTTTATCATTTTTGTCCGTACCTATTATAATTCGGCTGGGGTAGAGATTATCATAAAGAGCCTTTGACTCTCTGAGAAATTCGGGGCTGAACAGAATATTCCTGCATCCCGTCTTTTCCCTCAAACTGCGGGTATAGCCGACGGGAATGGTGGACTTTATAACTATAACCGCCTCCGGCGCATATTTCAAAGCAAGCTCAACCACCTGCTCCACCGCCGTGGTATCAAAGAAATTTTTCCTGCTGTCATAATTGGTGGGCGCTGCAACGACTATGTAATCCGCTCCCGTATAGGCCTCCTGAGGGTCAGTGACAGCCTTCAGATCAAGCTCCTTTTCCTTCAGATAACGCTCTATATATTCATCCTGAATAGGCGAAATACCGTTATTGATTTTTTCCGCTTTTTCCGGCGTTCTGTTCAATGCCACGACTTTGTTATGCTGGGCCAGAAGCACCGCAATGGAAAGCCCCACATACCCTGTGCCCGCTACGGCTATTTTAAGTTTCTTCAACCTTGCCTCTCCTTTATACAGTCTCACCGCTTCGGCAGCTGCGGCGGACAGTTTTTATATGCTTTTTTTCTCTTTAAGCTTCTGTATTTCTTCCTCACTGTAGCCTATATCTGCAAGCACTGCCTCGGTATCACAGCCGATAGGGCCGGTTCTCACATAATCCCTGCGGTCATAGCTGCTAAACTGCACAGGCGGCAGCGGCATCATAAGCTTTGTGTTATCCGCAAACTCCACCGGAGTTATATAGTTGTTTTTAATTGCCTGCCTGTCAGTACAGATGTCCCTTATCTGACCCACAAATTCAAAGGCCACATCATTTTTATTCAGCAGCTTTCTCCAATACTCGCTGTCATGGCGTGCAAACGCCTGTGCAAACCTTGCGGCCGCTTCAGGCGCTGCGCCGCTTGCCACCAGTGTTTCGTTGTCCGCATATCTGGGGTCATCGCAAATATCATCCAGCCCAAGAAGTCTTGAAATTTTCTTGTAATCCTTTTTATAATTCATGGAGCACATGAAAATCCACTTGCCGTCACTGCACTGATAGTAGTTATTGAGCATACAGCCCGGATTTTTTGAATCAGGTTTAAGGTCGGAATTAAACTGGCTGCGAATAAGACTGTTGCCGTTGCACCATATGGAAGCGGCAAAAAGAGAGGTGGTAATCTCTGTTCCCCGTCCTGTTCTTTCTCTTGCAAGAAGCCCCATAAGTATGCCCGAAAACAGGAACATTCCCGTAGTCAGATCCCCGAAGCCGTAGGCAGGATAGAACGGCACCCCGTTTCCCTCCTGCCATTCGCTAACCGCTCCCGAGCGGAGCCAGAAAGCCGTAGTGTCGTAGCCTCTGCGCCTTGAGTCCGGCCCCACCTTGCCAAAACCCGTAAGGTCGGCATAAATGAGCCGTGGAAAGCGTTCTTTAAGACTGTCATAATCAAGACCTATGCGCTTTATCGGCTCAATACGCATATTGGTTACGAAAACATCCGCTTCCTCCAGCAGGCGGAACAGAGCCTTCTGTCCCTCAGGGCGCTGAATGTTAATGGCGGCGAAACGCTTGCCGTTATTGTGCATGGTAAAAATCGGATTTTTGTTGTCCCCGATAGGCACATTAAGCTGCCTGCCGCCGTAACGCATGGTGTCCCCCTTGCCGGGCGGCTCAATTTTTATTACCTCTGCTCCGTATGCACAAAGCAACTCACAGGCAGAGGGTGCGGCAACCACCGTTGCCAGTTCTACTACTTTAATCCCGCTCAGCGGCATATTATCTTTATTTTCCATAATACCTCAAATCCATTGCATTTTCTAAACAGTATACCACTTTCTGTCATGGATTTAAAGTACCTGTCAGAACATTTTGTGAAATTTTTGTTTATTTTCTGACCGTTATTCTGACCGTTATAAAGAAAAGCTCTCCCTTAGGAAAGCTTTTCTTTAATCGCTGTCTTTCAGCCTACGCAGCTCTTCTCCGCTGCTTCTTTTTCCAGTGCCGTATAGGCCACCTTGCCCACAAGAGTTCTGGGAATATCGCTTCTGAACTCGATTTCTCTGGGAATGGCATATTTTGGCAGATTTTTTGAGCAGTGGCTCAGTATATCTATCTTCATGGAGTCGTCCCCCTCTATGCCGCTTTTTAAAACCACGAATGCCTTCACACGCTGCATTTTATAGTCGTCCTTAACGCCTATAACCGTGCTTGTAAGGACTGCGGGGTGGGAGTCTATAACATTTTCCACCTGAGAGGGATAGACATTATATCCGCTGGTGATAATAAGTCTTTTCAGTCTCTGCTTAAAGTACACGAAACCCTCTCTGTCCATTGTGCCAAGGTCGCCCGTATGGAGCCATATGCGTCCGTCAGGGTGGAGCTGCAAAGCCTGTACCGTCTCCCTGGGGTTATCCATATATCCCAGCATAACACTGGGGCCGCTTATACATATCTCCCCCACCGTGCCGTAGCTCACCTCGTCCTGAGAGCTTGGAGTGCAGATTTTAAAATAGGTATCGGGGAAAGGAATTCCTATGCTGCCCTCCTTGTAGCGGCGGCGCAGAGTGAGGCAGCAGGCGCTGACGCTTTCCGTTGCGCCGTAGCCCTCACGAACCTGTTCCTTTGAGCCGTGGCTGGTAAGGAAATCGTCCACCTTCCGTTTAAACTCCACGCTCAGGGAGTCTCCGCCGGAGAACACGCCCTTCAGGCAGCTCAGATCCAGATCCTTTGCATCCTCCATTCGCAGAAGTGCCTCAAACAAGGTAGGTACACCTGCAATGTAGTTCGGCTTGTATTTTTTCAAAAGCCTGCAATAATCGGAGGCGTTGAAGCGGGGTATCAGAATTGCGGTAATGCCCCAGTAGAGCATGGTGTTTATACATACGCCCAGACCGAAGCCGTGGAAAATCGGCATAATGGAAAGGCACTTATCGCCGGGAGTTACGCAGTTGCCCGCCGTTCCCGTCTGGAGAGCCATGGCGTTAAAATTAAGGTTTGAAAGCAAAACGCCCTTGCTTGTGCCGGTAGTTCCGCCGGAATAGAGGATTGCCGCCACATCCGAGCCGCTGCCCCTGTGGACAAGCTCACCCTTATAATTCCTGCCTGTGGCTATAAAATCCTTCCAGAGTATGCAGTCCGCATCCTCGGGAAGAGATGTTTTATCCTTGTTCACCAGAGGGTAAAACATCTTTTTAACTCCGCTCAGGCCGTCGTCCACATCGCATATTATCAGGCGTCTGGACTTGAGCCTGTCTTTCACGGACGCAAACTTAGGGTAAAACTGCTTTAAGGTCAGACACATACGGCTGCCGGAATTATTTATGTACTGAACTATTTCCTCCTCGCTTGAAAGAGGGTGGATAATATTTGCAACTGCGCCTATCCTGTTCAGGGCGTAAAACATGATTATCGCCTGCGGGGTGTTGGGCATACATATGGTCACTCTGTCCCCCGCTCCCACGCCCTGAATTTTAAGGGCTCTTGCGGCCTGATAAATCTGGGCAATAAACTTTTTGTAGCTGACCCGATTTCCGAAAAACTCATAGGCGCAGTAGCCGGGAATAGACTTTGCAGTGGTCTCAATAGTATCTATAACAGGACCGTCATAGTATTTCAAAGTTGTGGGCAGGTCGCCGGCGCTTTTAAACCATGGCGTTCTCACATTCTCCGGCATGGGAAAGCTTACATAGTCGTCGTTTACGGGATGAAGCTTGTCTTCATACAAATTCATAATGGCTTTCTTCTTTCAGTTTTAAATCTAAAAGCTCGGGATTATTGCAGATATGCTGAATAAGTTTGAGAGAGCGGGCAAAATAAAACCCGTCTGCAATCCTCTCGTCAAGGGTTGCGCCTATATCCACATAGTCTCTTATTTCAACCGTGCCGTCATCCTTGATTTCCTGTCCCTTATGAATTTTGCCTATGGTTATAAATATGGAGGTAGTTCCGTAATTATTCAGATGATGATAAACTGAGGGGCATTTGATACTGCCCAGATTGCTCATCAGAACCGTGGCGCAGTTGGAATCCCCCTCGGTGAGAAAGCGGGGCGTTTTTCCCCAGAAATCCAGCCAGCGGACAATTTTAACCACCAGCATGAGAACAGGTCTGGGCAGATGACCGATTTTATTGATGGTATCTGTTATGCCCTGCGCTCCATCTGCGGAACGCATTTTGTTCACATCTCCAACAATAAAGCGGCTTATGGACTCCAGATTGTCCTCCGGCTTTGCCACATACTGCATAAGGCTTTCCTCGCTGTGGTCGGCAAAGCGGCGCTTTGCAAGAAAGCTTATGGTCATCTCGTTTCTCTCGTACACACGGCGTCCCTGAATAAAACGATTAAGATAGGGCCGCTCATTCAAAACTCTTGCAACCATTGCCACAAAGCAATGGAAAAGAGTGGTCTTTACCTCAGGATCTCCGCTGTTTCTTTTCTCAATATATTTCAAAAGCTCCGTAACATCGATTTCCTGTTTAAGATATACCTCGCAATCAGTACGATTGGGGTATAAGCTGCCCATGAGAACATTAAGTCCCGGTGCATCCTTTACCCAGACGGCGTCCCGTCTGTCTCCCCATTTTCGGGGTGGTGTGTCCCTGAAAGCCAAAAATATCGCTCCTTTTTATATCTCTTTCTTCTCTCAAAATTAAAAATTATATCGGATATAATTCTCTCAAGGCCAAAAATAGCACAAATCCGTTCAAAAATCAAGCCAACATCCGATTTTGACCATAAAGTAGAATAACAGCCTTGTATTCCAAAAGTTTTTTTACAAAAACAATACAATTTTAATGTGCTATTTATCCATTGACAGGTGTCAGAGACTTAACTATAATTAAGTCAAGGGTTTTAAGAAAGTACCGGTCAGTTCCGCCGGAGATTGGAGAAAGGAAATGAGTCAGAAGTCGGAAAACAGCGGCTTGATCCGTGTCACCGTCAAAGTTCCTGTCTATTGGCATGAACCCCACCTGTGGGCTTGGTCCGAGGGCGGCAGGAACGCATTCTATTCATGGCCCGGCGGTATAATGACAAAGGGCGGAGACGGCTATTCTCTCCTTGCCCCTGACTGGGTGGATCACATTATAATAAACGCCTGCAACGGATATTTTAAAACCGAGGATATAGCGGTTGTCGGCGGAAAAGACATTTTTCTCAACATCAGAGACCGTGACAATTATCTTTTGAGCTATGACGAGATGGAATATTTTTCTGACAGCTTCCGTCCGCCCCTCTACGCCGAAGCTGTAAAAGATGATGGCTGGGTAATACCCGAAAAGAAATGCAGTCAAAAATTCAACGGAAAGCTTCTTGCCGCTGCTTCCCTTTCACTTGCTTTGGGCGCAGGACTTTGCTTTGCCGTAAAATATCGAAAAAAAATCAGGATGTAGCATCCTGATTTTTTTCATTATACAGATTTTCAGTTTGCCGCTTCCTTTTTTTCAAAGCCCGGAAGCTTAATAATGCCCTTGTCATGCAGCTCTCTCAAAAATGCCACAAGCAGCGGAACTCCGAACATTCCTATGAATCCGAAAAGCTGAACGCCCACAAGCATTGAGGCAAAGGTCATAACAGGGTGAAGATGTATCTGGTGTCCCACCAGTTTGGGCTCCAGAGTATTCCTTATGATGGCAATGACCACATACAGCACAATAAGCTTTATTCCCATGGCGATTTTCCGCCGCATAAGGGAAATGAGCGCCCATGGAATAAGAATGGTGCCTGTGCCGAGAACAGGCAGAATGTCCATAAGGGAAATGAGAATTGCCACCGTTGCAGCGCTGTTCACACCGACTATTGCAAGTCCTATCCACAGTTCAAAAAATGTAATGGTAAATATAAGCAGGTAGGGCAGCAGGCACTTGGGCAGCGTGTGTCCGAAAAACTGTCCGAACTGGCGGATAACAGGCTTTGCCTTTTCAGGTATAAGGCGGCCAATAAAGCCCTTCACCGTGTCAAAGTCAGATGCTATAAACACAGAGGCTATAAGAGTAATAAGTGTTTTCATCACCCCGGCGGGAACGGATGTAAGGAAACCTCCGAAAGAGCTGAACAGGTTTCCGAACAAGGTGCCTGCGCTGTTGCTGAGAACATTGAAGGCCGTGTTTATGGTTGAATCCATGGCGGCACCTATTGCAGGGTCGATATTTGCAACTATCTGCTCCAGAAAATCGAAGAAATAGGCAAGATCAGGCAGTACACCCTCTTCGATAATTTTCGGCAGCTTTCGTCCGATACTCTGAACACCCATTACAAGGGGCGTGCCTATCAGTGCGATAAGCAGCACTGCAACTGCGAAAAACGCAATCACCATAAGTATGGCCCATATTGCCCTTGGAATTTTGGTCTTTTTGTTAAGCCATCCTACAGGCTTATTCAGCATCCATGCCACCATATAGGCTATAACAAAGGGCATAAGCACCGGAAGAATATATTTAACCGAACAAAACGCAAACAGCAGGATCATGCCCCAGTACAGGAAATTGATCACAGCGCGTCGTCTGCGCTCGGTCTTTTCAAGCTCATTATCCACCGTATCACCTCAAGGAAAAAATCTCACAGGCATAAATATAGCATTTTTACAGACCATGTCAACAATTTTAAGTAAATATTAAGGATTAAACTTGCGGTTTTCATTGAGAGCGAGTATACTTTATAAAACTGTCTGCCCTTGGCAGGCTCAGTTTTCAGTTAAATCGGCAGTTTCAGCTGTCGATTACGAAAAAAGCCGTGAGGGTATACGCTTTTAACAGCTGAAGGAGAGGATAAACCATGGTTGAAGTTGTTGCTATTGGAGAGCTTTTGATTGATTTCACAACAGTGGATAAGAACGGGGACGGCTACCCCACCATGGCCGCTCATCCCGGCGGTGCTCCCGCTAATTTTCTTGCCGCTCTCAGCCGCTTCGGGGCTGAGACCGCATTCATAGGCAAGGTGGGTCAGGATGCTTTCGGCAATCTTCTGAAGGATACTCTTGAAAAATACGGGATAAGCTCCAAAGGTCTGATTTTTGACCCCTTTCATTTCACTACGCTGGCCTTCGTCACCCTGGATGAAATGGGAGAACGCCAGTTTTCTTTCAGCCGCAAGCCCGGCGCTGACACCTTTCTCAGTTTTCCCGAGGTCAACTACGACCTTATAAATGAAGCCAAATATCTCCATTTCGGCAGTCTTTCACTGACTGATGAGCCATCCCGCACCGCTGTGGTCATGGCTGTAACCGAGGCAAAGCGCCACGGTACGCTGATAAGCTATGATCCAAACCTTCGCCTCCCCCTCTGGTACGACGAGCAGGAAGCAAGGGAGCAGCTGCTCTGGGGTTTAAAGCAGGCTGATGTTGTAAAAATCAGCGACGACGAGGTGGAATTTCTGTTCGGCCTTGCACCTGAAGAAGGGGCAAAGTATATCATTAACGAATATAAAAATATTAAGCTCTGCTATGTGACCTGCGGAGATAAAGGAACTTATTTTATAAATAAAAACTGCTTCGGCTTTGTACCCGCTCTTAAAGGTCTCCGTGTCATTGACACCACCGGTGCAGGAGATGTTTTCGGCGGGTCTGCAATGTTTGCCCTTTTAGGCACAGGCAAAGCGCCTGACTGCCTTGTGGGGGCGGAGCTTGAGCAGATTGTCCGCTTTGCCACTGCTGCCGCAGGTCTCTCCACGGAAAGAAGGGGCGGTATTTCCTCCGTTCCCGCCACGGAAGAAGTTTTATCCAAAATGAAAGAAGAGTATAAATGAATTTTTTTGATAACGACGGTCCCGTTTTTCAGTTTCTGTCTAAAATATGCGACATTGTAATTATAAATCTGCTTTTTGTTATTTGCTGCCTGCCCGTTTTCACCATCGGCGCCTCCATTTCCGCCATGAACTACTCAACCCAATCCATGATTTATGATAAGGGCGGCGGAATTGCAAAAACCTTTTTCAAGGGTTTTAAGGATAATTTCAAGCAATCTACGCTGTATTTTATCCCTGCGCTGCTGATTATGGCAAGTCTTGTATATGAATATATTTTTCTTGTTCCTCAGTCCGGTGTGAGCAGTCAGTTCAGCGGGGTGCTGATATTCTTTTTAATGATTCTGCTGGTGTGCTTTTCCGCATACGTTTTTCAGCTGCTGGTTCGCTATCGCAACGGTCTTAAAAATCACATCAAAAATGCAGTTCTCCTGACTTTCGGAAAGCTCCCACGGACCATAATGCTCTTTGCTTTCAGTGCTCTGCCCCTTATTCTTTTCCTGCTTTTTCCGATTCAGTTTATAAAAAGCGGTATATTCTGGCTTGCAGCAGGCTTTTCCCTTATGAGCTTTCTCTCAAGCCGCACTCTGAAGCCTGTATTTGAAGAGCTTGAAAACGAAGAAAAGTAAAGCCGTTCCGATTTATAAAGCTGACGCTCCGTTTTGAAGCTGTTGTATCCCTACATGGCAGTTGTTCAGTTGATCGGTGCTGCTGTTTAAAATACAGAACACGAAAAAACATCGTCCGATTTTTTCCGGACGATGTTTTTCAATATAAATTTACATAAATCTGTCTATAGCATCGTTGAGAGCCTTCAGCTTCTCAGGATCGTTGGGATCAAGGTCCGTCAGGCAATGCTCCAGATGGTCTTTAAGTATCACCTTTGCCGTGCTGCTCAAAGCGGAACGGACAGCAGCCAGCTGAACCAGAACCTCAGTGCAGTCTCTGCCGTTTTCCACCATGCGCTTTACGCTTTCCAGATGCCCTATAGCTCTTGAGAGCCGGTTAATAACCGCCTTGGTCTGGGTATGAGTGTGTCCGTGAGCAGGAGCGTCTCCGCCGTGGTCATGGACGTGGGAATATAGATTTCCCAGCTCATCTATGTGGTAATGCTCATGGTCATGCTCGCTGTAAAGTATGTTGTCATCGTGGCAATGGGTATATACATTGCCGTTTTCATCTATATGACTGTGCATACGCCCATGTTCGTGTTCATGTTCGTGTTCATGCTCGTGTTCATGCTCGTGTTCATGCTCGTGCTGATTACGGAGCTGAAAGTCCGTCTCCTGTTTTTTGTCCTCTGTACTCATTATTTCCTCCGGCAATTCATTGAAATTTAATAAACTTAATTTAAAACGCCCGGATATTAGCTCTGCAAATGCACCCGAACCCTATCTTTGATTTTAATGGAATCCCTCGTAACGCAGCAGTCCAAAGCAAGGATTTTTACCCCTGCACTCTGAGCGTCAATAAGGCTTCGGGCAAAGTCAGGGTCGGTCTTATAATTCGGTTCAAAATACCTGACTTTATCCATCTGTATAACAAGCACTGCCATTGCCTCATAGCCTTCCTCCACGCACTGAGCCAGACCAAGCATATGCTTTCTGCCTCGCTCCGTAGGTGCGTCAGGAAAGCGGACAACGCCGTTTTCCTCCAGCGTGACCCCCTTTACCTCCGCAAAGCACTTCTTTCCCTCGTATTCAAAGTAGAAGTCATAGCGGGAGTTACCGTGGGTACACTCAGGCTTTATATAGTCAGGCTTAAATCCAAGGCCGCCCTCTGCCAGATATTCGCCGAAAACTATATTCGGTGCGTATGAGTCCATATTTATAATGCGCTGGCCCTTCATCACCGCCACCAAATCATAGCTCGTTTTCCGCTGAGGACCGGGGCGATACTCCAAAAAGACCCTTGCACCCGGCGTGAGCAGCTCCCTGCACCTGCCGGTATTTTTCACATGACAGCGATGTACCTCGCCGTCAACCTCGCAAAATGCGATAAATCGGTTGGGACGCTCAACAAACCGTCCTTCCCTTATCTCACTGTATTTCATTCTTACCGTATCCGAGGGTATCCATGCCCTCTGCCTGCTTATGATAGGTCTGCCGCTGGAAAACAGACAAAATAATAAGCTTTCTGTTTAAATTACCTATGATTTTCCTTAGCGCTGCACGGATTTACACAGTGTACAGCGAGAAAAAGCTCCTGCAAGGGGATATTAACCCCCTCATGCGTGGCCGTATTCTGCGGCCCATGCCTCAACAATACGTTTTGCCTTCTCGTCGTCACGGCTCTCTACTTCCACGACAGCTGTGTCAGGGTCGGCAAGGAGAGCCTCTCTCAGCGCCATAAAGTACATACTGTACTTTTCTCCCAAGCCAAGACGGCGGCGCAGCTCCTCTGCATTTTCAAAGCCCTTGAGCACTCCGATAATAGGCTGTTCGTAGTTTAGAAAATCCTGCAATGCATTGCGAAACTGTGGGATTATCAGTTCAAAGCCGCCGAATTCATCAATGAGTGAAAAGGGATAATACTGCGCTTCCTCTAAAAATCTTGCCCCGTGGACTCTGAAAACCTCATTATCGGTTTTAGGCGGTTCAACTGTGTAATCAAGAAAACGCTCTCCCGAGAAGCCCTGAACACCGCCGGCAGCAGCGGCAGGCAGCATCTCATAACCCAAAAGCTTTCCGTTTTCATCCAGTGATTTTCTGGTTATAAAGCCTCCTGCAAAGGTCAGACTGTCTCCCAGAGCGTTTTTTATCATAGTAGTTTTGCCGCAGCCTGAAGGGCCGGTCAAAAAAAGATGTTTTTTTATTGTTATCACTCCAAATCATTTTCGTCTGATATTAAATTATACTATTTCTGCATCGATTTGTAAACTTACTCTATGTCAAAAATGTCCATAATTTTTGTCAAAATTCTCACCGCAAATCTTCTGTCCCGTGTATAATCCAAATCCGCATCAACTGCCGAGGAGCGCTTTATATGCAAATGGTAGCAGATATTGTGCAGCAGCCATTCGGCAGACAGGTTCTCGAAGCTGCGGGCGGTCAGCCCCGTATTGGCAATCACGGCGCAGACCATGTGGCGGATAAGCTCGGAGCGAACAAGGTATGAATTTTTAATTTTTGCGGCATCGTTATAAAACTGTATCTTACATTCCGGCCCGTAGTTCATAAGCATGGAGTTAATTTCTTTCTCCGCCTCTGCCTGAGTATAATAGGGCGCCGTATGTTTTCTGACATAATCAAGCATTCGTTTTCTTTTACCCGTCTCCAATAGCCTCACCTGCTCTTTTCTAATTTTATCATAATTTAGATTTATTTTATATAAGCATATAGCTCAATTCGCTTAAAAAATCTGTTAATTTTGGATTTTCAAGAGAAAACAGTTTAGATTTGTTGTTTATAGTTTTATTCTGCGTTATATCTCCCCACGGTGAAACTGCATTCAAACAAAAATCCCCCGCTCATTTAAGCAGAGGATAATTATGCAATGGGGTTAAATTTATTTCGCCCGCATAAAGCAGCTTTCTCAAAAATCGAAAAACTCTCGTATTGCAGCCTTGTAGCCAACAGGGTCTACCCCTATGCTTTGAGCGTGACCGGAATCGGGAATTTTAAGCATCCGCTTTCTTGTGGGGCAGGCATCGTAAAGCCTTTCTGCCATTTCCGGCTCAACCACAGTGTCTGCAAGCCCCTGCACAAAAAGTATTGGTACCTTTGCCTTTTTCACCAACTCCAGAGGGCTGTTCTTTTTAAAATTATAGCCTGCTCTGAAATTGCCCATAAAGCTGCAAAGAGGCACAAACGGAAAAGGCGGCAGCTTAAAAATCTGAACGAAGCTCTTTGAAAACTGCTCATAGACCGAGCTGAAGGCTGAATCGGAGATAATCCCTTTTACCTGCTCAGGCAGTTTTTCTCCGGCGGCTGAAAGCACGGCGGCACCGCCCATGGATACGCCGTGAAGAATGATTTCGCAGTCCTCTCCGTAACGCTCCACCACATACTCTGCCCATTTGATGCAGTCAAATCTGTCCAGATTTCCGAAGCCTATGTACTTGCCCTGACTTTCTCCGTGGGCTCTGTCGTCGGGAAGGAGCATATTATATCCGTTTTCATGGTAAAACTTCATAAATGCGCCGAACTCATTCAAAGCGTTTGAGCGGCAGCCGTGGATACCGATAATGAATTTTTTCCCGCCGGAAGGACATGGAAATATCTTTGCATGGAGCTTCAGATTGTCAAAGCTCTGGATATACACATCCTCGTTAGGCATTTTATTTACATATTTATACGCTCTGGCTGCCGCCTTCTGGTGGGGACTGCCGTTATAGGTAGAAAGCTTTGCAAGCTTGGCAGCGTTTTTCTCGCTAACCATCCCAAGCATACCGAAGTTATAAAAATTGTAGGTTGCACAGCTCAGACCAATGACCAGCACAACCGCCGCCGTAACAATAAGCCACATACTCAATCCCTTTTCTCCGTCTTTTTTCTGTATTTTCCTACAGGAAGTCTGACCGGAACCGTGTTTAATCTCAGCTTATTTCGGGCCTTTGAAAGAGCGTTCTTATACTCATAGAACTTTACTCTAAGCTCGTAAATTTTTATTCTGCCTTCGGTCAGCACATTTTTTTCCTCCGCCAGATGCTCGTTTCTGATTGCCACATTAAAGGCCGCACCTATATATATGATCTGACAGCAGATATAAAGCCACAGCATAAGAAGAATTATAGATGCGATGGAGCCGTAGACCATGGAATATTTTGTTGACATCCCAATGAATACGGAGAAGAAAGCACTCATCAGAACCGTTGCCACCGTAGCCAGCAGAGCACCGGGCCACAGGCTGTATTTGTCGTTTTTCTGCCTTGCTATTCTGTATAAGGCCCAGAAAATAAGCAGCATTATTCCTGCCAGAATCAAAAACCTGATCCAGACCCATGAGGAGCTGATGTCAAAATGGGGGACGATACGGTTTATAAAATCAAGCATTGCCCTGCCGGTGATTATAACAAGCATTGCAAAATACATTGCCGCCAGAAAGGCAAAGGAAAAAAGGAAGCTGAACACAAAATACATTATGCCCTTATATCGGACTCCTCCCTGCAATTCACCTATGGTGACAATAACGGTGCGTATGGCAGCGGATGAGGAGGTCAAAAGCACGGTAAGCCCCGCTACAAGAAGAGCCGGACTTTTGCTTACATATAAATACTGGATATATTCGTTTACAGACTGTGCCGCATCGGGCGTAATTAAGCCGTAAACCACATCAAGTGCCTCGGCAACCTTGCCGCTGTAATTTCCAAGCAAATAATACAAGCATATCACAAGGGGGAAAAAGGTCATAGTCATGTAGTACGAAAGACCTGCTGAGGCACGGCTTATTCTCTTTTCTGAGTACATTCCGACCACATCAGCCAGAATGAACAGGTTCTTTTTCCTCATACTGTTCTCCGGGAATAGCTAAAAAGCCCCCGTTAAAGGGGGCTTTTTCCATTTTCTATAGAAGTTATTTGCTGTTGAAGATCTTGAAAATGCTGTCGAAGGGATCTTCCTCCTGAGCTGCGGAGCTCTCCTCCTTTGCAGGAGCAGGAGCGGCAGCGGCGGAAGCGGCCTTCTCGGCAGCGCCGGTAAAGAGACCTGTACCCATGGGAACGGCGCCCTTAGTTCCGGTAACGGGTGCGGAAGCAGGCTTTTCAGCGGCAGCCTCTGCATTATTATTCTCCTCAAAGCCGGTTGCTATAACGGTAACTCTTATCTCGTCCTGCAAGGTCTCGTCAAAGGTTGCACCGAAGATAATGTTTGCATCGGGGTGAGCAGCCTCCTGAACAAGGTTTGCAGCAGCTTCAACATCCTCAAGACCCATATCCTCGGAGCCGGTGATGTTGATAAGAACACCTCTTG
>JARHZW010000041.1 GCA_029264685.1 Candidatus Limivicinus sp. | reverse complement strand
ACCTTGATGTTTCCGTTATTGCTGTTATTGGCAGTAATAGTATGTCCTGCCAGATTCAGGGTAACATTGCCTGCCACGGTAAGACCGCCGTTTGTAATATCAACATCCTTGGTAAGCTCAACCTCGCCGTTGTCGGCTGCGTTGACCGCCTCCTGAAGTGTCTTGTAATATTTATCTCCTACCAGAGCAACAGACTCAGCCTCGGTAACGGCAGGAGCTTCAGGCGCAGTGCCTTCAGCAGTATTTTCGCCGCTTTCAGAGTTGTCGGCAGGCGGAGCGGTCTCCCCCTGTACCTGAGTATTTGAGTCTCCGGTTTCTGTATCAGTCTGGTCAACTGTCTCGCTGACAGCTGAAACCTGCTCTTCTATCTCAGTTTCAGCAGCAAAAGCACTGACAGGTGCAAGGCTGAAAACAAAAAGCAGAGCCAGAGCAAAGCTTAAAAACTTAGCAGTCTTTTTCATCAAGAACCCTCCTGAATTATTGCAGAGAACAAAAATTTATTGGAATTTTCTTCTCCTGAGTACATTATATATTCCGCAAAGTGGACACTTTGGGGAGTCTACGATTTCACTCATACAGTATAGCATATACAAGGCTGTAGTCAAGCTTTCCAATTCTAAATTTTTCTTAATAAACAGTCAGCTTGCAGGAGAAAAAAAGCTCTATACTGCATGATTTTTCCCGTACCCGTAAATTATTTATACATTTTCTTCCTATATGTCAGTTTTTTGTTTCAACTTCGTCAGTCCCCTCTGTACTTGTTTTATCCCATCTGTTACAATGGAGCTGATTGGAGGGGCTGATATGCTCAGACTTATATTAGGAAAAGCCGGCGCAGGCAAAACTGCCGCCGTTATAAATGAAATTAAAGCTTCCGTGGAGCAGAAGCAGGGCGGTTCCCTGCTGATAGTTCCCGAGCAATACAGCCATGAGGCCGAACGGGAGCTTTGCGCCTGCTGCGGCGACACGCTCTCCCTGTATGCGGAGGTTATGAGTTTTACAGGTCTTGCCAGAAGACTCCGCTCTTTATTCGGAGGAGGTGCGGCAAAATTTCTGGACAAGGGCGGACGGCTTTTGTGTATGTCTCTTGCCCTTAAAAACATAAGCTCAAGGCTGAGAATGTACACTGCCGCAGGCCGCAGGACCGAGCTTCAGGAGGCGCTTCTGGCAGTTGTTGATATGTTGAAAACAGCCTGCGTAAGCTCTGACAGGCTCACTCTGGCAGCCGAAAACTGCGACGGCGTATTGAAGGATAAGCTCTCCGACCTTGCGCTTATTTCGGAAAGCTTCGATGCGGTAGTCAGCAATGTGGGAGCAGACCCTATGGATGCTCTCACCGTACTTGCACGGCAGATTGAAGAAAACAACTATGGTGCAGGACTTAAAATATATGTTGACGGTTTTATAGATTTCACAAATCAGGAGCTACAGGTCCTCAAAGCTCTTATGGCCCATGGTGCGGAGCTGTGCGTGTGTATGACGGTTGACAGTACGGAGGGCGGAAGCGAAATATTTGAGCTTTCCCGCCGCTCCTGCCGTCGGCTTATTGACGCTGCCGTGGAGCTTGGACTGGAGGTAAAAACTCGGTATATGGAAAACAGCTCCGGCAATCCGGCGCTGAATTTTCTGCTGGACAAAATGTTTCTGTATACGGAAGACAAATTTAATGGTGACTGCTCCGATATTCATTTGTTTCAGGCTCAGAGTATTGCGGAAGAATGTGAATTTGCGGCAGGAAAAGCTCTTGAGCTTGTTCGTGACAGGGGCCTTCGCTGGCGTGATATAGCCGTTGCGGTCCGTGGCTTTGAGGATTACAGGGAAACTCTGGAAAACAGCTTTGCCCTTTACGGAGTCCCGCTCTACACCGCAAGAAAAAGCTCCCTTTCTCAAAAGCCCCTGTTTGCCTTCATCTCCATTGCCTACGATATTATAGAGCGTGGCTGGGACACGGAGGATGTAATAAGCTATCTCCGCACAGGTCTTACCGGCCTTTCGGCGCAGGAGGCAGATATGCTCTCTGACTACATATATAAATGGCAGCTGAAAAGCACCGCCTGGCACAGGGCAGAAAACTGGCAGCAGCATCCCGACGGCTACGGTGCGGAGGAAAACGACGAAAGCCGTGAAAAGCTGGAAGAAATCAACAAACTCAGGCGTCGGCTTGCCGCTCCCCTGCTAAGTTTTCAGCAGAACTGCCGCTCCGCCTCTACCGCCATGGAGCAGGCTGTTGCACTCAGCCGTTTTATTGCCGATGCGGAGCTGCCTGAAAAGATGGAAAGTCGGGCTGCCGCTCTGGAAAACTCCGGTCGTGGCGAGCTTGGACAGGAATACCGGCAGCTTTGGGATATATGTATAAACGCAATCGAGCAGTGCGCCGCCGTTCTGGGTGACAGAGAGACCGACACCACGGAGTTCGGCAGACTGTTCCAGCTGGTGCTGTCAAAATACGATGTAGGCAGCATTCCCGTATCTCTGGACAGAGTTTCTGCCGGTGAGTTTGACCGTGTAAGGCGGCGCAATATCAAAGAACTGATCGTTTTGGGCTGCAGTGATGACCGCCTTCCCCAAAGTGACAAGGGAGACGGTATGTTTTCCGGTGAGGAACTGGAAAAGCTGCTTCAAATGGATATAGAGCTGGGCGGCGGCTCCGAGCTGTGGCGTGAATTTTCGCTGATATATAACTGCATCAGTCTGCCCTCACAGGGTCTTAATATGTGTATGTCCCTTTGCAACGACAAAGGGGAAAGCCTGCGTCCTGCCTTTGTTTACGGCAGAACAGGCGCAATTTTCGGGATAGAGCCTGAGCTTGCGGACATGGACGACATTCGTATGTCCGCCCCTGCACCCGCTCTGGAGCTTGCGGCAGATTCTTTTTACAGCAGAAGCGCCAAGGCCGCCGCTGCCGCCGAATACTTCAAAAGCACGGGCGACCCTGTTTTTGCGCTTTTAAGCTCCACTTCAAAAATGCAGCGAGGGCGGCTGTCCCCTTTGTCGGTGGAGCAGCTTTACGGAAAATCCATGAAGCTGACGGCCTCAAGAGCCGAAAAATTCAATTCCTGCAAATATGCCTACTTCTGCCAGTACGGGCTGAGAGCAAAGCCCTACCGTCCGGCAGAATTCAAGCCGCCGGAGATAGGCACATTCATGCACTATATTCTGGAAAACACTGCCAGAGATGTTAAGGACATGGGCGGCTTTAAGGCTGTAAGCGATCAGGAGCTTCAAAGCCTGTGCGACAAATATGTTTCCCGTTTCATATGTGAGCAGCTCAACGATTTTCGGGAAAAAAGTCCCCGTTTTCAGCATCTTTTCCACAGAATATGTGCAGATGCACGCCGTATAGTTCTGGACATGGCGGAAGAACTCCGACGGTCCGACTTTGAGCCTGTAGACTTTGAGCTGGACATTCTGAGTGCTCAGGGCGTTGAGCCTATGGAGCTTGGGGAGGATTTAAGTCTCAGCGGAGTTGCCGACCGTGTGGACGGCTGGGTTCATGACGGGAAGCTGTACCTCAGAGTGGCAGACTATAAAACCGGCAAAAAGAAATTCTCTCTTGGAGACGTGTATTACGGTATGTCCATGCAGATGCTGCTGTACCTGTTCACCCTTACCGAAGGGGCACAGCAGCGCTACGGCATGGAGCTTATGCCTGCCGGAGTTATGTATATCCCTGCCTCTGACGACATTTTAAGCTCTGACACCTGCCTCGATGACGAAGAGCTTCAAGCCGAGCGGCAAAAGAAGCTTTGCCGCAGCGGTCTTGTGTTTAACGACGAGCAGGTCATGGAGGCATGGGAGCACGGAGACAACAAGCTGTATTTCCCTGCAAGAGGCAGATACAACAAACCCGACGAAGACAAGCTGGCCTCTGCCGAGCGGATGGGTGCCCTGTCAAGGCATATAAAGGAGCTTCTTGGCGAAATGGCAGCTCAGCTCCGCAGCGGTGCAATTGCCGCCGACCCCTACTACAGGACCCAGACGGAAAACGCCTGCCTGTACTGTGATTACTTTGAGGCCTGCCACTTTTCAGACGGGGAAAACGGAGAGGCCCTCCGCTTCGTTCCCCGCCTGAACGACAGGCAGGTATGGAATATATTGGAAGGAGGAAGCGGAGAAGATGAGTGAATTCAAACCTACGCAAGCACAGCAGCGTGCAATAGAAACACGAAACGGCACGGTTCTTGTCTCCGCAGGTGCAGGAAGCGGCAAGACCAAGGTTTTGACCGAGCGGCTGATGAGCCGAATAAAAGATACGGAGCATCCGGTGGATGTGGACAGTTTTCTGGTCATTACCTTCACCAATGCCGCCGCAGGCGAGTTAAAGGGCAGAATTATGGACGAGCTTGCCGCCGCCCTTGCCAAGGACCCCCAGAACAAAAGGCTGCGCCGCCAGAGTGCCCTTTGCCGCAAGGCTCAGATAAGCACCATTCACGGCTTTTGCTCAGGAATACTCCGTGAAAACAGCCAGCTTGCAGGGATTTCTCCTGATTTCAAAATTATGGAAAGCGACAGAGCCTCAGCCATGAAGGCCTCGGCTTTGGACCGTGTTCTGGACAGGCACTACGAGCAGATAGAAAAACAGCCCGGCTTCAGGCTTCTGGCTGACACCGTGGGAGCAGGCAGAGATGACCGTGGTCTCAGCAATGCAGTTTTAAAGCTGAACGAGCAGATGCAGAGCCACGCAAGACCTGAAAAATGGGCTGAAGAGCAGATAGAGCTTTTGCACACCCCCTTTTCCTCGGTGGAGGAGACGCCGTGGGGCAGAGAAATTCTCTCCGGCGCAAAAGAAAGCGTAAAATTCTGGAAAAAATGCTTTGAGGAGCTTGTTATCCTTATGGACGGAGACGAGAAGCTGTTAAGCTCCTGCGGTGCTTCTTTCAGTCAGGCCTGCGATATTATGAGGGATTTCCTTGCTGCCGCAGAAAAGGGCTGGGACAGCGCCCGAAATGCTCTTCCCATTAAATTTCCAAATTATAAGAGCCCCAGATTTTCAAAGAACACCGAGCAGAGCATAAAAGACGAATATACAAACCGCTCCGACACATTTAAAACCCGTTGGGAAAAGTGCAAAAAGCAGCTGGACGGCTTAAACAAGAGCATCCGTGCCGATTCCGAAACACTGCTGCGGGAAATGCAGCAGTGCGCCCCTGCCATGGAGGCGCTGCTGAATCTGAGTCTTGAGCTTGACAGGGAGTTCGGCGAAGACAAGCGGCGTCAGGGTCTTGTTGACTACAACGATCTGGAGCATATGACCGCCCGTCTGCTTACCGACGAAAACGGAGAGCCTACCGATCTGGCACGGCAGATCTCCCGCCGCTATACCGAAATAATGGTAGACGAATATCAGGATGTAAGCCGTGTGCAGGATGCCATATTCAGAGCCGTATCAAAAGACGAGAAAAACCTGTTTCTTGTGGGCGATGTGAAGCAGTCCATTTACCGTTTCCGTCTGGCGGAGCCTGAGATTTTCACGGAAAAATACCTGCGCTTTAAAGATGACGCCGCTGCCCCTGAGGGTGAAGAGCGCCGCATAATGCTGAGAGAGAACTTCCGCTCCCGAAAAGAAGTGCTTTCCGGTGTGAACACCGTGTTTTCTCTCTGTATGTCCAGAGCCCTGGGAGATATAGATTATGACGAAAACGCCGCTCTTAAATTCGGCGGCGGCTACGATGGAGATTTTAAAAAGCCGGAGATCATGCTTTTGAATCTGCCTGCTAAAGGTGAGGATGACGAAGCTTCGGATAAAAAAGCCATGGAAGCCGTAATGATAGGCCGGAAAATAAAGCAGCTCATGTCCGAGGGCGCAACGGTAACGGAGCGTGGAGAGGAAAGGCCCTTGGAATTCAGTGACATTGCCATTCTTCTCCGCTCTGACAGCAAAAACGCACCCATTTACCGCCGTGAACTAATGGCAATGGGAATTCCCGTGGCTGCCGGACAGGGCACAGGCTTTTTTACCTCCGTAGAAATATCCACCCTTTTATCCATGCTTGCCGTTATAGACAATCCTCATCAGGATATTCCCCTTATAGCGGTCCTTTCCTCTCCTGCCTTCGGCTTTACGGGAGACCGGCTTGCCGCAATCCGAGCCTGCGACAAAAAAGGCGAAATGTATTCCGCTCTTTTAAAACGGGCAGATGAGGACGAAAAATGCCGCCGCTTTGCGGAAACACTCAGCGAGTTTAGGGAAATCGCTGCGGACATTCCCGCATCCGAGCTGTTGTGGCGGCTCATAGACAGGCTGAACATCCTTCCCATATGCAGCGCAATGAGCGACGGTGCCCTTCGGCGGGCAAGAGTGATGGAGCTTCAAAGGCTGTCCGAGGGTTACGAAAGCTCAGGCTTTAAAGGTCTCCACCGCTTCGTGCTGTGGCTAAAAGAAAAAAGCGAGCAGGAGGCCGAACCGGTGGTGTCCGTAGGAGGCAGCGAAAATGCAGTCCGAATAATGAGTATGCATAAATCAAAGGGACTTGAGTTTCCGGTGGTTTTTGCCGCAAATTTAGGCAGTAAATTCAACACAGAGGATTTGAAAAACAAAATTCTCATTCACCCTGTTTTAGGCTTAGGCCCTAAAGTCACAGAGCTTAACCGCCGTCTCGAATATCCCGGTCTTTCCAGAACGGCAATTTCACTACGGCTACAGCGGGAAAATCTGTCGGAGGAGCTGAGAGTTTTGTATGTGGCCCTTACAAGAGCCAAAGAATATCTTTTCATGTGTGCCGCCGTAAAGGACGCAGATAAGGAGCTTGAGCGGTCCGAGGGCTACGCCTCTCTGCCGTTGGGACCTGAAATTCTGGCCCTTGAAACCTCCCCCATACACTGGATTTTGTACGCTGCTTTAGCAGACAGGCAGAAAAATATCACCGTCAAAATCTATGCTCCCGAAAGCGGTGAGCGCCAAGGGGAACAGGAGAATTTCAATGTGGAAGCAGATGCCGACGCCATCAATGAGCTAAAGCGCCGCCTTGCTTTCTCATATCCCTATGATTCCGTGGTAGAGCTGCCCTCAAAGCTCACCGCCACCGAGCTTAAAGGCAGGGCCGAAACAGAGGCGGAACAGCAGGAGCGTATAGTTCCCCGCCGCAGGATTTCTTTTCCTCTGCCGGACTTTGCCAAAAAGGATAAGCCTCTGACGGGAACAGAGCGTGGCACCGCAACCCACCTGATGCTCCAGTACATGGACTTCGGGAAAACAGGCTCGGAGCAGGAGATTGCCGAAGAGCTGGAACGGCTGGAGAAAGCGCAGTTTCTCTCTCCCCGAGAGGCAGAGGCCGTGGATATAAAGGCTGTCAGCCGCCTGTTTTCGTCCCCGTTGGGGCAGAAAATGAAAAATGCGGACTGCGTAAAAAGAGAGTTTAAGTTCTCCCTTCTCTGGGACGGAGACCTGCTGTACTCCGGTGCCGAAGGCGAGAGGCTTCTTATGCAGGGCGTTGTGGACTGTTATATTGAGCAGGAGGGTTCAATCACTATCATAGACTATAAAACGGACCATGTTTTCACAGAGCAGGCCATAGCAGAGAGAGCGGAATTTTATCGGGGTCAGATGGAGGTTTACGCCAAATCTCTCTCCCGAATTTGCGGAAAGCCGGTAAAGGCCTGCGTTTTGTATTTTCTCAGTGCGGGAAAAGAAGTCTCCCTGAATTTCTGAGCAAAACAGCCTTATCTCCGCTTTGCTTTTATACAGATAGTTATAAAAATGACCGTACCTGTTAAATCGGTACGGTCATTTTAATAGTTATTTGTCCTTATATTCGGATGTTGAAAAGCCTTTTCTCAATCGGTCTCATCCATGTACCGGGTTCTCATCCTGACATAGTCCTCAAGGATGTCCACGGTTTCCTCAAAGGACTGCTTACTGGAGTTTATGCACAGATCGTATCCTCTGGCATCGCCCCATTTGATATTGGAATAGTAGTTATGATAGGCTTTTCTCTTTTTGTCGTGGCGGGTCATTGTGTCCTTTGCCTCTAAAATAGTCATGTCTCTAAGTCTGGCAATGCGTGCTATCTTATCATCAACATCGCCCAGAACGAAAATGGACACCAGATTTTTAAAGTCTTTAAGCACAACCTCCGCACAGCGTCCCACAACTACGAAAGACTCTCCGCTGCTGACCTTCTCTCTGATGTACTCAAACTGAAGGTTTGCCACCACCTCTTCAGGGGAATTGGAGTAGCCCAGAATTCTCCTTGAAAGAAAAGCGTTCTTGGGTGCCTCATCATATTTGCGAAGCTCTTCCACTTCTCCGTTGTTATCCTCGGCAATTTTATCCAGAATAGTTCTATCGTAGAACCCTATACCGAGCCGTCCTGCCAGAGCTTCTGCTATCTCGTGGCCGCCGCTTCCGTATTCACGCCCCACAGCTACTACAAACTGCTTACCCATAAATAACATCCTTTCCTGAAATTTATATTGTATTGTATCTTAAAGATATACCGCAAAAATATAAACCGTACTTATGACAAGGACAATAATGGTTGCCGGAACTGCGTACTTGCAGTATTTGCCCCAGCTTACGGGGTGTCCGGCCTTGGCCGCCGCAGCGGTTCCCACAACATTGGCGGAAGCTCCTATGGGTGTTGCGTTTCCGCCTATATCCGTTCCCATTGAAAGAGCCCATGCCAAAGTGCTGAGCTGGATTCCGGATGAAGCGGACAGGGTCTTTATAACCGGAAGCATAGTCGCCGCAAAGGGGATGTTATCCACAAATGCGCTGGTTATTGCGGAAAGCCAGATAATGATTGCAACCATCAGCATGGCGTTGCCGTGGCTTATGCGCTCAATAAAGCCGGCAACAACTTTTAAAACTCCGGTCTGCTCAAGACCGCCCACAACTACAAAAAGGCCTATGAAGAACACCAGGGTTTTGTAATCAAAGCGCTTCATCAGTTCGGGGATCTTTTTGCCTGCCGCAAGCAGGGTAAGCACGGAGACAACCACTCCGATAAAGGCAACCGTAAAGCCTGTGTTTGCATGGGTGATCAAAAGCACCACGGCAATGGCGAAAATAATGCAGCTGAATGCGAAATCCTTTTTGCTGGAAATTGCGCTTTCAGGTGCAGGCATATTTGCAAAATCCTCGGCAGTGGCCTTGCTCTTCAGATCCTTCTTGAACACCAGCAGGAAATAGGGCACTATTACCGCAAAGGAAATAAGGGCAATAAGACCTGTGTTTCCAAGGAAGTCAAAGAATGAATAGCCCAGAGAAGTGCCTATAATTATGTTTGGAGGATCCCCGCACATAGTGGCGGAGCCGCCCAGATTTGCACAGAAAATTTCTGACAAAATCATCGGGACAGGATTGAATTTAAGAAGCTTTGCCAGTTCGACGGTAGCCGTTGCAAGGAACAGAATGACCGTAATGCTGTCAATGAACATGGAGAGAACAAAGCTCATCACCAGAAACACCAGAAAAACCGGAACCATTTTGTAGTGGACCTGTTTTGCAAGTCTCATGCAGAGCCAGCGGAAGAAGCCGGAGCTTGCCATGCCCTCCACCATTATCATCATTCCGGCAATGAATATGATCGTTGCCCAGTTAATACCGCTGGATTCCTCCGCAGCACCTGAGGTGTGCCAGAATTCCATGGTAAATATTGAGTGAACATTGAGTGTTTCTTTAACTGCATTTATATCGTGCATACAGAATCCAAACACTACAACCAGAGTGAACAGACCGCATATCATGGTAACGGTTTGGCGCTCAAACACTTCCAGCATTATCATAAGGAACATAACCAGAAAAGTAACAACTGCTAAAATTTGTGCTGCCATAAATACATCTCTTTCTATATTATAATTTGAAAGCAAGTAATCTTCAAGATATATTTGTTTCCACCGACGGTGTATTGTAGCACTTTGAATTTTTCATGTCAACGCAAATAATAACCAATCTATGTCATACAGACTAATATATTTCTTATAAATATCTAAAAACACTTGCAAATTTATATCCCCTATGATAGAATTCAAATTGCGCCTTGTAACTATGCTCTTTTTGCACAATCAAGGCAGCCTATGACGAGGAGTAAATTATAATGAAACAAGGTATTCATCCTAATTACCAGCAGACTACTATCAGATGTGCCTGCGGCGCCGTCATTGAGACCGGTTCCACCAAGCCCAACATCACCGTAGAAATCTGCTCCAAGTGCCACCCCTTCTACACCGGCAAACAGAAACTGGTTGACACCAGCGGTCGTGTTGATAAGTTCAACAAGAAGTACGGCATTAAGTAATCAGGCCCTTTATAAGATAGCCTGATGTAAAACTTCAGGAAGAGCCGGGACGAATGTCGTCCCGGCTCTTCCTGTTTTTTATTGAGCTGAATATCAAATAAAAATTATTTAACAGGGGTGCAAATATGGACTGTCTGAAAAACAGAAAAATCGGCCTTGTTCTCTCCGGCGGAGCAGCCAAAGGCGCATATCAGGCCGGTATGCTTAAAGCCTTGGAGGAGCTGGAAATTGCAGACAATATAGAGGCAATCTCAGGTTGCTCTGTAGGTGCGCTCAACGCAATGCTCTTTTCCGTGGGCGGCTGGGAGGCAGTTTACAATGACCTGCTGGACTTTCCCTCCATCTTTGCCCTTTCCAAGGTTCTGGACGACAAAACCGTCAGAGAGAGCAAGAGACTTGTGCGTGAGGGCAAAGTCAGTTTAGAGGAATATATTTCCTCTCCCCGCTTCGGCCAGTGCATTACCGAAAAATTCACTGCCCACCTCAGCCTGACCGCAACCGACGAAAAACTCAACAAGCTTAAACGCAGGATCTATGTGTGCTGCTATAATCTGGAAAAGCAGCAGCCTGAGTATTTCTGTCTGAACGGCCTTTCGCCCCATGACCAGCGCCTGCTTATAGGGGCCAGCGGTGCAGTACCCTTCCTCTATCCCCCTGCCGAATACAAGGGCTTTCACTATTTGGACGGAGGTATTATTCCCTCGATCTGCAAAGCTCCCGCTCCGGCGGATAAAACCCCGCTGAAGCCCCTTTACAACGACAGCACCGACACCGTTATAGTAAATCTTATTGATTTAAGCGACAAAGCAGATAAAGCTTACATGAAGCCCGAAGTCAGGTATATTGAGCTTCGCCCCAGCAAGGTGCTGGAAAAGCGTACCGGCGCAGACACAATGAATTTTTCGCCCGAAAGCCTGAAAAAGTATCTGGATTTGGGCTATTACGACACCCTCAGCCTGTTTGAGAATTTAGATTAAGAAAAAAAGCGACGGAAATCCGTCGCTTTTTCCTTAGGCTGTATAAAACTTTTTTCGGAGCTTTTCCGCAGAAAGCTGCGATCCGAAAGCGCTTTCTCAGATAAATGCGTATTTTTTAAGTCTGTCCATTGCCTCAACAAGTTTAGCCGTGGGCAGAGCCAGATTCATGCGTATAGA
>JARHZW010000013.1 GCA_029264685.1 Candidatus Limivicinus sp. | reverse complement strand
GCTAAGTTTGAGAATGCTACCGTTGACCGCATGAACATGGAGTACAGCTACAACGACGGCAACCTCTACTACTTCATGAACCCCGAGACCTACGAGCTGGAGCCCGTGGACGAGAGCGTTCTTTCCGACAACTTCAAGTTTGTCAAGGAGAACATGGAGTGCACCATTTATTCCTACAAGGGACAGGTTTTCAATGTTGAGCCTCCTTTCTTCGTGGAGCTTGAGGTCACCGAGACCGATCCCGGTTTTGCAGGCAACACCGCTACCAATGCTACCAAGCCCGCTACTGTTGAGACAGGTGCCGAGATAAAGGTTCCTCTCTTCATCGAGCCCGGCGAAGTTATCAAGATAGACACCCGCACCGGCGAGTATCTCTCCAGAGCCTGATTTTAAAGCCGAACTACGGCGTATAGGAGGTTTTCATATGACAGTTGTTGAAAAAGCCGCTTATCTAAAGGGACTGGTCGAAGGACTTGGCGTAGAGCCTGAGTCCAGAGACGGCAAGCTTTGGGGCGCACTTACTGAGCTTTTAAGCCAGATGGCCCACGAAATTGAAGACCTTCAGGAAAGCGATAATGACTACGCTGATGCTCTTGATGAGATAGCAGAAGAACTGAGCTATCTTGAGGAGCTTACCTGCGACCTTGACGGCCCCGAGGATTTCGAGGACTTTGACGAGGAGTACGAGGAAGACGAGAGCTGCGGCGGAGAATGCGGAAGCTGCGGCGGCTGCGGCAGTTACGAGGAGTATGCCGAGTACGAGCTGCACTGCCCCAAATGCGGAGGCGCAATCGTAGTTAACGAGGAAGTCTTTGAAGAAGGCAAGATGGTTTGCCCCGCCTGCGGAGCAAGCATTGTGCTTGATATGGACGAGGAGGAGTAAATCCGCTCATCCTTTATAAGGGCGTAACGAAAATGTACCGCCCGTAAAATACAGCATGGCTGCAAAACTGCGGCTGTGCTGTTTTTTTATTTCCTGCGGAAAATCACAGCTACAGTTTGAAATTTTTGATACGGCTTAAATTATAACGATTAAAGAAAATATATTAACGATAAACATTAAAAAACTCTTGACAAACGCAAAGACATATTGTATATTGACATTACGATAAACATTAAATATTTAATGATTTAATTCAGGAGGTTTAATATGGAAAATAAAAAAATGATTGCAACAGCGCAAAAACTGGATGTGTTGTTCAAAATTCTTCAGGTTATTGTCCTTGTGGGACTGATTGCAAGCTGCATAATAATGGCGGTGCTTACGGCTGTAAACCATGTGAATCCTCAGGCTCTTGAGGGGACGGTCAACTATACGGTTTCCATGGGGCCTGCATCCGTTAAAATCGTACCGGAACAGGCTCCGGATTTTGGAAGTGTTTTGTCTCTGGGCTGGGTTGCATTTGCGCTGAGCGGCACGGCTGCCCTTGCATTTTGGTTTTGTCTTAAATTTATTAGAAATATTCTTGAACCTATGAAACAGGGCACCCCGTTTCGGTCAGAAGCCGTACAGAACTTCAGAAAGCTGGCGTGGGTCGTGATGATTACCGGCATAATAAGGAATATTGTGAATTTTGCGGGTACTGCTATTGCCATGGAGCGCTGGAACCTTACAGGGCTGACAAATGTGCCGGGAATACAGAGCGTGCAGGTGAGCACTGACTTTGAATTGGGTTTTCTTGTAGTGTTCTTCGGAATTCTTCTCATGTCTTATATTTTTGAGTACGGAGTTTCATTGCAGCAGCTCTCCGACGAGACTTTATAAGGAGCGGCATAATGGCTATAATTTTAAGACTTGATCGTGTGATGGCTGACCGGAAAATGTCCCTGAACGAGCTTTCGGAAAAAGTGGGGGTTGCGAACGTGAACCTGTCCAAGCTTAAAAACGGACATGTCAGCGCTATTCGGTTTTCAACGCTGAACGCAATCTGCGAAGCTCTGGATTGTCAGCCCGGCGATATTCTGGAATATCAGAAGGACAGCGAGTGAAAAGAGCTTGTATACGGCTTTCCGCCGTGTTATAATCGGTAAAAATTTAAAGGAGGAATAATTCATGGACTGGTATAAAAACATGACGGATAATCAGAAGAAAGACTTTAATAAAGTGCTGATCGTGTGCGCCTCAGGAACCGTTTTAATTCTCCTGATGCCGTTGCTTTCAAAATTAATTTTTTAGTAAAGCAAATTTTTGTGTCATCGATAAAAGTAATACAGATAAAACAGGAGTGTGTCGAATTTTCGATACACTCCTGTTTTTCTCCCAAAAATCTTAATTAAAATACGGAAAAACCCCATGTTTGCAATCTTGAGTGTGGACTTGGCATATAAACTGTGATATATTTTGAAAAAACAGGGGAATTTTTTGTGCGGAAAGGCAAGGTGATAATAATTAAAAGAGCTAAAAAAGTAATGGCTGCAATTCTTGCGGCTGCGGCGGCGTTGACGGGAATTCTTTCCCTGTCCGCCTGCGGTATGGACGAGGAGCATACCAACGACTATGAAGAGGTTTTGCAGATGGCACTGGAGGAATACGGCGGGCAGGACTGGGTGATGACCGGTGCGTGCCGCAGCTGGGGCATGGAAACGCCCAATAATCACGACAAGTATTATTTTTATATCGACAATGACAAATACTACGATTATAAGGAATACTGGCTTGAAGATGTGCCAAAAGAAAAGTTCAGAGAGGGCTTTAACAAAAACCTGTGGGAAACCGGAGACTATGTTCAGCACTGCATAAATATAGAAATGCGAAATAATCCCGAAAACGGTGAGTATATGGGCATAAAGCTTGAAAAAGACAGGGACTACTATGTGGTTTCTGTGTATGATAAGGCCTTATATTTTGCATATCTCTACGATTATAAGGACGCAGACAACTATTTCAGAGACTGCGGCTTCAAAGTAGATGAGGAAAGCTGCACGGCCAAAGTAATTTATCACAAAACCGAAAACGGATGGACTTCGGAAAAAGCAGACCTTCAAAAAGCCATAACAAAAAACTCGGATTTAATTTTTAGCGATTGAGTAAATAAAAAAGGCAGCACTGAGAGAAAATATCAGTGCTGCCTTTTTCGGCTCCGCTTCTGTAACTTCCTGCCAGCCCGATACAGGGGCGTGCCTAAAGCAGAAAAAGAGCCGTATTTTTTATTCAACTGAAATCATGTAATAGTAAACAGGCTGATTGCCGCATACTACGCTGACTTCTGCTTCGGGAAAGCAGCCGGTGATGGTTGCGGCGTTGTCGTTGGCTTCGGTTTCGGTAACATTCTCTCCGTAGTAAACGGTGATAAACTCAGGGGAGAAGTTGTCAAAAGCCCAGCTCAGTTCCTTAAACAGGGTCTTTATATTCGTATAGCTGCCGATAAGAGCGCCGTCCAGCAGAGCAAGAAACTCGCCTGCGTGAATGATGTGGCCGTCAAAGTCGGAATCCCTTGCGGCGTAAGTGACCATAGCAGTGTGAACATTGTTCATGGCCTCGCTCATGGTCTCGACCATAAGCTCTTCTCCGTCGTCGGGGTTGAAGTTCAGCAGGGCGGAAACACCCTGGGGAACGGTCTTTGTAGGCATTACTATTACCTTTTTCTCGGTGAGAGGAATGCACTGCTCGGCTGCCATAATTATATTCTTGTTATTGGGGAAAACTAAAACCGTTGAAGCGGGGGTCTTATTGATTTCCTTTAAAATATCGTCGGTAGAGGGGTTCATGGTCTGACCGCCGGTAACAACTCTGTCAGCGCCAAGCTCAAGGAAAAGGTTTTCCATGCCGCTGCCGGCGCAGACGGTAACTATTCCGAATTCCTTTTCGGCCTCGGCGATCACATCTTCTTCTGCCTCGGGCTCTTTTACACCCTGAGCGGCCTCGGAGCTGCCTGCATTTGTAATTGCGGAGTGCTGAAGCTTCATGTTCTCTACCTTTACGGTGACAAAATGACCGTAGGTAACGGCTTCGGAAAGCGCTTTTCCGGGGTCGTTTGTATGAACATGGACTTTGATTATCTCGTCGTCGTCAACAACCACCACGCAGTCACCCAACTCTTCAAGAAACGCACGGAGCAGGGCGGGGTCTTTGGTGTTTTCACGCTCAACTATGAACTCGGTGCAGTAGGAGAAGCGAATATCCTCGGTGTTGAATTCTCCGAAATCTGCACTGGTCTGAGCGGACTGGGCGGGAGCATCGGAGGGGGCCTCCGTGGGAGCCTCGATCTCTCCCCTGAAAGAGGCCAGCATGGCTTTAAGGATAGTAATGTATCCCTTGCCGCCGGCGTCTACAACGCCTGCTTTTTTAAGCACGGGGTTAAGGTTTACGGTGTTCTCCAGAGCTTCCTCGCCTGCCTCTATGGCGCAGGCCAGCGTGTTCTCCATGGAAGCGCCTGCACCTGCTGCCTCAACGGCAGCTTCGGAAGCCAGACGGGAAACGGTGAGTATGGTGCCTTCGGCAGGCTTCATAACCGCCTTGTATGCGGCATCTACGCCGTCGGCCATGGCACCGGCAAATTCAACTGCACCGGCAGTCTCCATGCCTTTGAGCCTTTTTGCAATGCCTCTGAAAAGCAGGGAGAGGATAACGCCGGAGTTTCCTCTTGCTCCTCTGAGAAGGGCGGAGGAAACGCAGCTGGACGCATCCTCAATGGAATCAAAGCTTCTTTTGCGAAGCTCCGTTGCGGCGTTGGAAAGGGTGAGCCCCATGTTTGTGCCTGTGTCACCGTCGGGAACAGGGAAAACGTTCAGCTCGTTTATCATCTGTATATTTGCGTGAAGTGCCGCATCTGCACAAAGGACCATATCCTTAAATGCTGCGGCGTCAATGTAATCTCTCAATTAAAGCACCTCCGGGGGCAGCCAAAGCTTATCCCATTATCGTATCTATATACACGTCAACATTCTTTACAGCCACACCGGTAGTCTTTTCCAGCTTGTAGCTGACTTCTTTCATAATACTTCTTGACACGGCGGTGATGTTTACACCGTGATCCACTCCTATATGAAGCTCAAGCGAAACACTGCCGTCGTCATTATAATGGACCTCAACACCCTTGGACATTGACTCCCTGCGTAAAAGCTGGAGAGGGCCTCCCTCACGGCTGCGGCCTGCCATGCCTTTTACGCCGAAGCAGCTTGTTGCGGCGTCTCCTGCGAGGTTCGAGAAAACCTCGTTGGTGATGCTGATGCTGCCATTGTCGTTTATTATATTCACCATATGACGAGCTCCTTCCTCTTGCTGAGTTGCAAATTATAGGCTTACACGCCGAAGGCGCAAAACCGATTGTATAATTATAATACACATAAGGTAAAAGCACAAGCGAAACTTAATTTTTTTTACTACAAATGATACTTTCTGTCTAACAATCACAATTTTTCAGCAGAAAACAGGATTTTTAGACCCTTTTTTTTACGTCTTGACTGTTTACATCTTGACAGATTGATGATAAAATTATCATGTTCAAGTATGCCGTTTGTTCAGCTTGCCCTTTCCGGATAAAAAGGCATGGTAAAAAGGCATATGAATATAGAACACAGCAAAATTTTATATGGAGATGATTATAGACATGAGACACTTCAAGACTATGGACGGTAATACCGCTGCCGCCCATGTATCCTACGCATTTACTGAAGTCGCAGCCATCTACCCCATAACCCCCTCAAGCCCCATGGCTGACTTTGTTGACCAGTGGTCAGCTCAGGGAAGAAAGAACATCTTCGGTTCTACCGTAAAAGTTCAGGAAATGCAGGCAGAGTCCGGTGCAGCCGGTGCCGTTCACGGCTCCCTTAACGCAGGCGCTCTGACCACTACCTACACTGCATCTCAGGGCCTTCTCCTGATGATACCCAATATGTACAAAATCGCAGGTGAGCTGCTGCCCGGCGTTTTCCACGTCAGCGCACGTTCTCTTGCAAGCCACACTCTGAACATCTTCGGTGACCATTCCGACGTTATGGCCTGCCGTCAGACCGGCTTTGCAATGCTGGCTGAGAGCAATGTTCAGGAGGTTATGGACCTGGCTCCCGTTGCTCACCTTGCAGCAATCAAGGGCCGTGTTCCTTTCCTTAACTTCTTTGACGGCTTCCGCACCTCTCACGAGCTGCAGAAGATTCAGGTTTGGGATTATGAAGACCTGAAGGATATGGTGGACATGGACGCCGTTGAGGCTTTCCGTGCCCGTGCCCTTTCCTCCGAGCATCCCACTATGCGTGGTTCTCACGAAAACGGAGATATCTTCTTCCAGAACCGTGAGGCTTCCAACAAGTACTACGAGGCAGTTCCCGGAATTGTCGAGGAGTACATGGGCAAAATTAACGAGAAGCTTGGCACCGATTACCAGCTCTTCAACTACTACGGCGCTCCCGATGCTGACCGTGTTATCGTAGCCATGGGCTCCATCTGCGACGTTGCAGAGGAAGTTATTGACTACCTGACCGCTCAGGGCGAAAAGGTCGGTCTTATCAAGGTTCGCCTGTTCCGTCCCTTCTGCCCCGACAAGCTGGTTGCCGCCATTCCTGCAAGCTGCAAAAAGCTGGCAGTTCTCGACCGTACCAAAGAGCCCGGTGCACAGGGTGAGCCCCTTTACCTTGATGTTGTTACCGCTCTTGCAAATGCCGGCAAGACCGACATTTCCGTTATCGGCGGCCGTTACGGCTTAGGCTCCAAGGATACTCCTCCTTCCTCCGTTTTCGCTGTTTACAACGAGCTGCAGAAGGCCGAGCCCAAGCGCCAGTTCACCATCGGTATCGTGGACGATGTTACCAATATGTCTCTTGTTGAAGAGGCAGCTCCCAGCACCGCTGCTCCCGGCACCATCGAGTGCAAGTTCTGGGGTCTCGGCGGTGACGGTACTGTCGGCGCAAACAAGAACTCCATCAAGATCATCGGTGACCACACCGACAAGTTCGTTCAGGCTTACTTCCAGTATGACTCCAAGAAGACCGGCGGCGTAACCATCAGCCACCTGCGCTTCGGTGATAATGCTATCAAGAGCCCCTATTATATCAACAAGGCCGACTTTGTTGCCTGCCATGTTCCTTCCTATATAACCAAGGGCTTCCCCATTGTTCGTGACGTTAAGCCCGGCGGCACCTTCCTGGTTAACTGCCAGTGGGATTTTGCAGAGCTTGAGCATCATCTTGACGCTGCTTCCAAGCGCTACATTGCCAAAAACAACATTCAGCTCTACATGATCAATGCTATTGACCTTGCAAAGCAGATCGGTATGGGCAAGCGCACCAACACTATCCTTCAGTCCGCATTCTTCACTCTGGCAAAGGTTATGCCTCAGGAGGATGCTATCCGGTACATGAAGGATGCAGCTCTTCACTCCTACCTGAAGAAGGGTCAGGACATTGTTGACATGAACTACGCCGCCATTGACGCCGGTGCTACTGCCTTCCAGAAGGTAGAGGTTCCCGCATCCTGGGCAGACGCAGTTGACAGCAAGGAAGAGGAAGCTCTCACCGGCCGTGGAAAGACCGTCAAGATGGTTAAGGACATTCTTACCCCTGTGGGCAAGATGGACGGTGACTCTCTGCCTGTTTCCGCATTCGTGGATCACGCAGACGGTACCTTCGAGCTTGGTGCTTCCGCATACGAGAAGCGTGGCATTGCAGTTACCGTTCCCAAGTGGGACGGCCAGAAGTGCATCCAGTGCAACCAGTGCTCCTTCGTATGTCCTCATGCTACTATCCGTCCCTTTGCTCTTAACGAGGAAGAGACTGCAAACGCTCCCGCAAATGCAGAGATCGTTCCTATCAAGGTCGGCAAAGGCAAGGGCGTTTACAACTTCACCATGGCAGTTTCCACTCTGGACTGCATGGGCTGCGGTGTCTGCGTAGGCAAGTGCCCCGTAGGCGCTATCGAAATGGTTCCCATGGAGAGCCAGATCGAGGAGCAGAAGGTCTTCGACTACATGGTCGAAAAGGTCGAGGCAAAGCCCGATATGTTTGCTCCCACCGAGGTTAAGTTCAGCCAGTTTGCACAGCCTTATCTGGAGTTCTCCGGTTCCTGCGCAGGCTGCGCCGAGACCAGCTATGCCCGTCTCGTAACTCAGCTCTTCGGCGATCATATGATTATCTCCAATGCTACCGGCTGCTCCTCCATCTGGGGCGGTCCTGCTGCAACCTCTCCCTACACCGTCAATAAGGACGGCAGAGGTCCTGCATGGGCAAACTCCCTCTTCGAGGATAACGCAGAGCACGGTCTTGGTATCCACCTTGGACAGAAGAAGATCCGTGACGACATGAGACATCATGTTGAGTTCTTGGCTGAGAATGCCGGCAACGAGGATCTGAAGCAGGCCGCAAAGGATTACCTTGCAACCTATGATGACGGCAATGCAAACCAGGAGCCCACTAAGCGCCTGATTGCTCTCATGGAGGCACAGGGCAACTGCTGCGAGGCTGTTACCGAGCTGCTCAAGAAGAAGGATTACCTCAACAAGAAGTCCGTCTGGATATTCGGCGGCGACGGTTGGGCATTCGATATAGGCTACGGCGGTGTTGACCATGTTCTTGCTTCCGGTGAGGACGTTAACATCTTTGTATTCAACACCGAGGTTTACTCCAACACCGGCGGACAGGCTTCCAAGGCTTCCAACATCGGTCAGGTTGCACAGTTTGCAGCTGCCGGTAAGGAAATCAAGTCCAAGAACCTGGCCGAGATGGCTATGACCTACGGCTACGTTTACGTCGCTCAGGTGGCAATGGGCTCCAACAGCGTTCAGACTCTGAAGGCTATTGCCGAGGCCGAGGCTCACAAGGGACCCTCTCTTATCATTGCTTACGCTCCCTGCGAGATGCACAGCATCCGCGGCGGTATGACCAACTGCCAGAAGGAGATGGAGAAGGCTGTCAAGTGCGGTTACTGGAACCTGTTCCGCTTTAACCCCGACAACGCCGAGAAACCCTTCACTCTGGACAGCAAAGAGCCTGCGGGCGGTTATAAGGAATTCCTTATGAACGAGGCACGCTACAGCAGACTTACCCGTGAGTTCCCCGAGAGAGCCGATGCTCTGTTCGAGAAGTCCGAGGAGAACGCAAAGCGCCGCTACGACCACCTGATGAAGCTGAAAGCTCTCTACGAGTAATTTCAACTGACAAACAGCATATAGATTCTTTGGCAGGGCCGCTTTTGCGGCCCTGTTTTTATGTGTTTTCCTCAATAATAGCAGATAAAAGCCGCCGTCACGGTTTAAAAACGGGCAGTTAAGCAATTTTGAGTTGACCCGTTCAGCGCAAAATGTTATTATTATAATGTTTAAGATAGGAGGAATACGCTATGCAACGAAACAGAGCTGTTCGAATAGTAGCCGCAGTTATGGTGCTGCTGCTTTTCGGAGTTTACTTATATATTCATGTGGCTGACGGTCCTTTTTCACTGAAGCTTGATGAGTTTGAAAATAAAAAAACACAGCCTGCGGAGCAGACGGAAGAAAACGGCGATAAAGGCTCAGCACCTGCCGATGAGGATGAGACATCTCCGGAGCAGGGAACTGAACCGGCCCCCACACCGCCGCCTACCGTTGACCCCAACTCCCCTGAGGGAAGGGCGGCGGCTCTGGGCCTGCCCAAGCCCCCGGATATAGACATTAACTCATGGGAATTTCTGTTTGCAAATCCGGACCACAGTATAGAAGAATATGAGCCGCCTCTGGCGCATTATAAGACCTCCGGTATGCCGGACAATATAAAGTCCAACCAGTGGGGTGACGGTCTTCGCTTTGATGAGCGCATTTTTGACGCCATGACGGAGTTCATCACTGCGGCAGGAGATGAGGGACTGTCTGTTTACCTTTCCTCCGGCTACAGAAGCTATAACGATCAGGTCGCAAACTTTAACCGTAAGCTGAACGAGGGTATGACTCCGGATGTGGCAAAAAAAATAGTAGCTGTTCCCGGTACCAGTGAACACCAGACCGGCCTTGCCTGTGATATTACGGACCGTTATTATGAGCGTAAGGATTCATCCCTTGAAAATACCGAGTTATACAAGTGGATGTATGCCCATTGTCAGGATTACGGATTTATTCTTCGCTACCCAAAGGACAAGGAAGATATAACCCAGATAATATATGAACCGTGGCACTTCCGCTATGTTGGCAAGGAAGCGGCAACATACATGATGGAAAATAATCTCTGCTTTGAGGAGTTTTATGCCTTGTATGTAGATGAAAGTCAGGGAGCGTAAATGAAGAATAAGTGGTTTTTGAAAATTGCTGCAATGATTCTGGCACTTGCCGCATTGCTATCACTGACGGCCTGCGGCGAAAAACCAGAACAGCCTCGGACTGCTGACAACGCAGCCAAGGCAGCGGAGGAAAACGGCGTGACTGAGGAAAGCACGGAACCGGAAAGCTCTCCTGAACCCTCTGCCGAACCTTCACTTCCGCCATTGCCGGATATTGACATAAACAGCTGGGAATTTGCAGTTACAAATTCATATAACAGTATTTCAGAGTATGGACCACCTTACGGCAGCTTTGAAGGTCAGGGTGTAGATGCACGCATAGTTGAAAAAATGAATGATTTTTTTACAGCTGCAAGAGCGGAGGGATACAGTGTGTATTCCGCCGTCAGTTTTCGAAATTATTGGCATATACTTAATACCTATGCAAAGCCCATACACAACGGAACGGACGCAGCCACTGTGTCCGAGACGATTCTGGCTCCCGGCCTTAACGACCACCAGACGGGCCTGTCCTTCGATCTTACAACGGATGAAAGCCAAAGCATTAACTACGGAAACTTTCATCAGGATGGAATAGAGGAGACGGAAGCCTACAAATGGATGGTTGAGCATTGTCAGGACTATGGATTTATCCTGCGCTATCCTGCGGGCAAGGAGGAGTATTACGGCACTGCCTGCTCAAATGCCCATTTCCGTTATGTAGGTGAGGAAGCGGCGAAATACATAATGGAAAATAATCTTTGCCTTGAAGAGTTTATAAGGCTATATGATAAAAACGCCGTGTTTGTACCAGCCCTTGATGTGGAAAAATAAAACAGTTGCCATATGGCGGCTGTGAAACAAAACACCCCTGAATACAGGATGAAAGCATCTCTGGATTCGGGGGTGTTTTATATTTAATTTTTGTAAAAAGTCAAAATATAATCGTAAATATTATGACCGCTCACAAGCTCCTCTCCGTTTGATGTGATGTACAGACCATCTGCCTTAAAGGCATCAAGAAAGGTGTTTGTAATGCTGCCTGTAATAATGGTCTCGCCGGCGGTGCCCATGGAGCTAAGAAGATTTGATAATTCGCCGCCTACATCAAGCCGCACAATATTTTGGCCGTCCACTGTGCAGCTGTTGACGGTAACGGGGGAGGCGAGAACCTCTTTTTCGTAGAGCAGATCCATGAGTGCCTGAGCGGAAAGCCGGGGAATCTCCTCAGTATCCGATACTATGTGCTCTGCATTTTCGTCACCGTGATAGTATGTGACGGTCAGCGCTCCGGTCTGGGAGCCGTCAGATACAGGCTCATCAGAGTCGCTTTCTACGGGGCCTTCCGCAGGCGGAGCGGCGGGGCTTTCCTCCTGTGGGGTAATTTCTGCCGGAGTGCCTGAACCGCAGGCAGCAAGGCTTAAAACTAAAATAAGCGCAGTAAGCAGGACTGTTATTTTTTTCATGCTGTTCCTTTCATCACCTGAAGGGATGGAGCGAAAAATGTCTTACCCCTCAAGCTCGGTAATATAGTTTGGAAAGCGCTGTAAAATATGATAACCCCCTGAGGTATGTTGTAAAACCATCAGGGGGCAACTGAAAATTTTATGAAGTTTCAGATGATGTGAACCTTAAACTCTTACTCTGCTCGTTTATTTCCCTGAACCTGCCTTCCACAAAGCCTTGGACGGGGAACGCAGAAACAGGAGCCTTTCAGCTGAGACAGGAGTACGATTTTTAAGGTCGGATATACTGTACCTTAGGGCTTAACAGCAGCATCCTTGTCAGCTGCGGGGGCATCGGTAGAAGGAGCATCGGTAGCGCCCTTGTCAGTAGCAGGAGCATCGGTAGCACCCTTGTCAGCGCCCTTGTCGGTTGCAGGAGTCTCAACTGCGCCCTTGTCAGCGTCCTTGTCAACTACAGGGCTGTCAACGGGAGCCTTGTCGTCGGTCTCGGGAACGGGGGAGACGACTTCTGCGTCGTCGGTCTTCTTGTCTTCCTCTTTGTCAGTTCCGCAAGCTGCAAAACTGAAGACCATAACGGTGGCCATAAGCAGAGCAATAAGTTTTTTCATAATGATTTTCCTTTCTTCCTATTACAGGATTATGCTTCTGTGAAGCACCAGAATTAACCGAGGTTGTTACCAACATCTGGTTTTGCGCTGATAATAGCACCCGAAAAACCGTATGTCAATAAAATGAACGCATTCTTAATAAATTCTTCTTATTTTTGCCGTATTTTTGTCAATGGTAAAAAATAAAAAATCATGCAGTGCAATATAAGTTTTATGTTGCACTAATATGAATAAAATGCCTCATAATGCGTTTTAGTAGCATTATGAGGCATATCATGTCTAAATGTTGCGTAAGCAGTTCATAAAGGGGGTGCAGCAAAATAGCTCAAACGATTTTTATTTCCCGGCATGAACCTGCGCCGAAAACCTTTTCCATTTCCTCCTTATAGTGGGGGAAAACATCCTTGGGCATCAGAGCCTGCACACAGCCGGCAAAGCCGCCGCCGTGCACCCGCCATGCGCCTTTCCCTTCCAAAAGAGAAGCACTCAGGTCAAGACCTTGCTTTAATTTTAAATCACCGGTTGCGGAGGTGACGATATTGGTCAGAAGGTTCTCCGAAGAACGGCCGGACTCGTTCATAAGGCGCATATACTCCCTGCCGTCGCCGGCTTTAAGGGCGTCACGCATAAGCGGGACTCTTGCGTTTTCTGCAAAAAAATGCATTGCACGGCGGACGGGACGGCTTGAAGGGTCCCAGCCCTTGCGGTAAAACTCGTCAGGGTCCACATCGCCAAGAACGCCCTTGTCAAACATATTGGCAATATATACCATGTCGGCAGGAATTCTGGCGTATGAGGTGTCAAGACCTGCATGGCTTCCGCCTGTATCGGTGAGGCAAAGGGTAAGCCCCATAGAGTCAAAATCAGCCACAATGGGTTCAATCTCGTTGGTCTTAAAGTCTGCATACACTGTGTGACCCAAGGCGCAGACCATGCCCATCAATCCGCAGGGCTTGCCGAAATAGCGGTTCTCTCCCTGCTGGGCCAGACGGGCGATAACAATGGGCGGCACCTGACCGTCGTTGAAAAGCTCATTGAGAATTTTACCGATGAGCACGGCAAAAGCAGCCGAAGAGGAAAGCCCTACGCCGCTGGGAAGGTCACTTTTAATGTGGGCGTCAAAGCCCCCGATTTTAAGAGAAAACTCCGAAAAACCGGCAACAACACCCCTGACCAGAGCCACGGGTGTTCCGAATTCTCTTGTGTTTACCGACAACTGGGTGGTCCTTAGTTCGATAGGCTCAAACCCCTCAGATTCTATGTTAATCCTATCCGTGCCGTTGCTCTCGCAGGTGGCATGGATACCTAAATCAATAGCAGAGGCCAGAATTCTCCCGTTCTGATGGTCGGTATGGTTGCCGGCAAGCTCTGTCCTGCCGGAGACAAATATTTCTTTTTTCATTATAGTATAATACACTCCATATCCATCTAAAAAAGCAATCTGACTACAAATACCATGATATACCAAGGGAAATTTATTGTCAACAGATTATAAACAATTAGCCTAATTACAAAGATGCCGCAAAAATAATGTGCAAATTCCTTGCCTTATTAGTGTACAGATTATATAATGGACACAATTACTTTTCGCAATACCAGTATTAGGAGGCAAAACATGAAAAGCGCAAATGGAATAAATTTGACCATGCTATGCGACTATTATGAGCTTACCATGGGGAACGGTTACTATGTAGCGGGACTTAAAGACAGAATAACATATTTTGATATATTTTACCGAAGTGTACCTGACGGCGGCGGCTACGCCATAGCCGCAGGTCTGGAGCAGATCGTGGACTATGTGCAGAAGCTTCGTTTTGAACCGGAGGATATAGAATATCTCAGAAGCCGCAATATGTTTGATGAGGGCTTTCTTAGCTATCTGAGAGATTTCAAGTTTACCGGTGACATCTGGGCCGTTCCGGAGGGAACGCCGGTGTTTCCTCACGAGCCTATTATGACGGTTCGTGCCCCGGCAATTCAGGCCCAGCTTCTGGAGACTTATCTGCTGCTTGAGCTGAACCACCAGAGCCTGATTGCAACAAAGGCAAACAGGATCTGCCGTGCAGCTGACGGCAGGGCGGTTATGGAGTTCGGCTCACGCCGTGCTCAGGGGATTGCGGGAGCCGTAACAGGGGCGAGAGCCGCATATATCGGCGGCTGCTGCGGCACTGCCTGCACGGTGTCGGATCAGGTATACGGCGTCAAGGCTATCGGCACCATGGCTCACTCATGGGTGCAGATGTTCCCCAGTGAGTATGACGCTTTTGTAAGCTATTGCAAAACCTATCCTACCAATGCGGTTTTGCTGGTTGACACCTATAATGTGCTCAAATCAGGCGTTCCCAACGCCATACGGGCGTTTAACGACGTGCTGAAACCTATGGGGATAGAAAAATGCGGTATTCGCATAGATTCCGGAGATCTGGCCTTCCTTACGGGCAGAGTCAGGGCGATGCTGGATGAGGCGGGCTGGACCCAGTGCACCATTACCGTTTCAAACTCTCTTGATGAGCGGCTCATAACCGAGCTTCTCCGTCAGGGGGCAAAG
>JARHZW010000117.1 GCA_029264685.1 Candidatus Limivicinus sp. | reverse complement strand
CTCTTCACGGCTGGCATATGGGTGGCAGTCACAGCTGAACCACACAGGCTCCCCTGCCTGAAGCTGTCTTATAACAGCCGCCTTAAACTCATCCATGGCTATGTTAAGGCTTTTAACCGGACTGACGCCGTACACGCTTTCTTCGTGAGATATAACGTAGGTCCTGTTAAAGGGTTTTTTGGGTGTGGGTGCATTTAAAATACTTACAATGTTTTCAATATCTCGGCTTATGTATTTGTCATAAAAGCTTTTTGGAGTTAGGTTTCGATCGGCATGGTAATTTTTATCCTTGTCCACATACTCAAAATCAAAGTTTTCAGGAGGATTTCCAAGACAGATGGCCAGAATATTGTACACTCTGCTGAGCATGATTTTTTTCATGCTGCGAATTTCGGAAAGCTCCTTCCCTGCTGCAATTTCTTTTCTGAGGGTAAGTGCATCCTCCCGAAGCTGCATATTTATAAGCATATTCATAGAAGCGGAACTGCCGCTCTGCTGGGTTTCCGGCATTGCCTCCTTGGGTACCACACCGTATTTTTTGCACAGCCCTACAAAGAACTCCCACCAGCCTCCGTCGCCTACAGGAGACGAAAGAATATGGCTTACATAGCGTTCATCACTGTCCTCTGAGGAAGTTTCAATAACATGCTCAAGGAAGGTATTGGCCTTTTCCAGATGATCATAGAATGAAATGAAGCTCTGGGAAAGTTCAAATTCCCCAATATTCAGCTCTTTTGCAACTTTTTCTCTTAAAATATTTAGTGAGGCAAATATCCAGCATCTCCCGCTTGATTTCTGGTTTGCGGCACCCATGGTGGGTATATCCACAGAAAATTTGTGGTTCATCTTCTTGGAATGCTCCGTGTCATAGCAAATGTCATTAACGCTTGATTTTGAAGCAGCCTTAGTAATTACCTTAGAAACGGTATTATTCAGATAGTTGTTCCTGAACTGTTTTATGTCATCAAAGCTTACAGACTGTAATGTATCCATAGGTTCTCCTTTTTCCTGCTGAGAAATATGTTTTTAGCAGGTATATTTTGTAAATTTATGTTAATTCGATTATAGCACTCTAACTGGCGGCTGTCCAGTAAATTCCTATATGTTTTCTATGAATTGTTTAACAGTATTATTTTCTTAATACAGAGAAAAGAGTGATGCTTTAATGCAGATAAAGTGAAAGTCCAATCATTAAAGCGATTAGTATTCAGAAAGCAGGATACTGCAAAGTAATCTTAAAGCCTGAAAATACGAACAAAGTATATCAAGGCATAGAATAGCAAATCTGCTGAAACGGAAATGAATTATATATCAGTGGAAATTATGACAATAAAATTTCCCCCAAAATACCGATACCTTCAAGACTGCGCTTGAATTGGTCACAAATTTATGGTACAATTTCTGTAATTTAAGTTTGTAGATGTTTTGACATTCCGTTGTGGTTACTTGTAACAATGCAAAAGAGATTTAGAAGTCCATATTGCAGGATAAAATAGTGTATTTTTACATATCTATATTATTCCATTATGATCAATTGCGTGCTCTTGCAGTCTCCACATTGTAAAAAATAAAACGGACATTAAAAATATATTAGTTGTCATATTTCATACTTTTATGAAATATACGGATATCTTACTAATAAGAAAGGAAGGTTTACATGAAGAAAATATCTGCCTTAGTTTTAGCTTGTATACTAGTTCTTGTACTGGCTGCTTGCGGTAAAGAAGTAAATATTGAATTTCCCTTTGAAGTAAGAGATGTAAAAAATATAGAAATATTTCATTATTTTAATCCTGCTGAAGCAGAGAAAAAAATACTCACGGCTGCCGAAGATATAGAAGGTACCTACCGGCGCTTTGAAAGCATTTCTATAAAAGACAAAGCCTCAGAGCCTTCATTCGGCGGTTCGGTTATCAGCTTCCGATTTAATCTTTCTGATGGCTCAGTTTATGAAATTATATATGGAGAAACCGCTGTAAAAGCAGGGAGAATTATCACAAGCGACTTGGAACATGATTTTTTCACCTCTGCTAATATTGAGGCTTTCTGGGAAAGGTATGATAATGAAGCAGTTGCAGCATCCGAAGACGAATTACCATTACTTCCGAAGAAAAGAAATTCTGAAGGAGACTCTGATGCACTCCAATGGGATAGGATTCCTATGGTTATGGTAAACGGTGAACTATATTATGACACCGGAAAGGAAAGCTCAAGAGACGGGCGCTGTGGTGTGATGGACGGGAAAATTACTTCGACTGTAGATGGAACCCAAATTCCTGAAAAAGATAATCAGTCAAATTTTGGAACTGACTTTGAATTTCAATATGTTGACGATAATACTATAGAGATATTTATGAATGAAAAATGGATTATATTTGAGCGCAGAGACGGCAAAGAAAATTATATTCGGTTTAACGATCAAATAGTGGACGGTGATAAGCTTTCTAAGGAAACACTTGAATGGCTGGAGTGGTATAACAACCTGACTGAGGAAGAGCAAAATAAAGTAAGCTCTATTCCGCCTGAGTTGGTTGATAAATTGGGTATTTCTGAGACAAAAGATGCAGGGTTAAGATAACATAACAATAATCATTCAAAAGCGGTTATTATGTATCGTAAACCTGTCATTTTCATACGAAAAAGAACCTCCAATAAAAATGGAGGTTCTTTTTTTAAGCTAATAAATTTGCCTCGGAAAGAAAGCGCTGTAAACCGTCTTTCCAGTCAGGCAGAGAAGAAAAACCATTCTCCGTAAGTTTAGTTTTGTCTAATCTGCTGTTAAAGGGACGAGTAACCTTTGTGCAGGTATAATTCTCTGATTTGACCGGTAAGGCCTTTGATTTTATGCCTGCCTGACTGAATATTTCACAGGTGAAATCAAACCAGCTAATGTAATCACCTTCATTGGAAGCATGATAAACGCCGTATTTATCAGACTGCATCATGGAAATAAGAAGCTGAGCCAAATCCATTGAATAAGTAGGCGTACCGATCTGGTCGTTAACAACATAAACTTTGCCGAACTTTTTTCCTGCGTTTATAATTGATTTAACGAAATTATTCCCATTTTGACCAAAAAGCCATGATGTGCGGACGATAAAATATTTATCCAATCTATCTTTAATCGCAAGCTCACCTAAAAGCTTTGTCTTGCCGTAAACATTTAGCGGAGCATAATTTGTATCATCGGCTTTATGAGCTACTGTGCCGTTATCGCCGAACACATAATCTGTGCTCACATACAGCATTTTACAGTCTAACTCACTACATGCGTCTGCTACATTTTCTGTGCCCATAGTATTTATGGCATACACACGTTCATAGTTTTCTTCAGCTTCAGCTGTTTCTACATTGGTCCATGCAGCGCAATGAATGAGAGCATCAGGTTTATATTTGCCAAGGACCTGCTTTACGGTCTCTTTATTTCTTACATCAAGTTGTATATAACTGGCATTGGAGACCTCATCGTTGACGCCTCTGTAAAAATCTGAACTTCCGCTGCCAACGCATTCAATACCCTGCTGCATACATAATTTAATTACGTCATGGCCAAGTTGTCCATTGACGCCGGTAACAAAAACTTTCATTTTTACACCCTCATATCTTCTACGGGATTTTAGCTGCTGTGCAGCTCTGTATTTAGAAAATGATACCCAAATCCTTAAAGCATGGGAGTTTTCTGTCTTTATCGCTTTGTACAATGTTCTGTGTCTGAGGCCATTCAATGTTCAGCTCAGGATCGTCATAGCGTATACCGCCTTCGTCCTCCGGATGATAGAAGTCGTCGCAAAGATAGGAAAAAACCGCAGTATCGCTCATCACATAAAAGCCATGTGCAAAACCTCGTGGAATGAGAAGCTGCTTTCTGTTTTCATCAGTAAGCACTGCTCCGAACCATTTTCCGTAAGTAGGACTTGAATGCCTTAAATCAACCGCAACATCGTACACTGCACCTGATAAAACACGGACGAGTTTTGCCTGAGAATACTTAATCTGAAAATGCAGCCCACGAAGAACACCTTTGGATGAACAGGATTGATTTTCCTGAACGAAAGTGTAGTCAAGACCTGCTTCTTCAAATGCTTTTTTATTATAGCTTTCCATAAAATATCCACGACTGTCTCCAAAAAGCTTTGGTTCAATTAAATACACGCCCTGAATATCCGTTTTATTAAAAATAAAATTACTCATAAGCAGCCTCGTACAGAGTTTTTGAATTAGTCCTCAGAAACGGTGATCCAATTTTCAGCAGGACCGTAAAATTTAAGTAAGAGTGAAGAAAACTTGTCTTTAACGCCGTGCTTGGCAGGAGCCTGAACAATATTCATTCCCGGGTTATGGTTTCCTTCAATCAGTTCGAGCTTTCCACCGGGAAGTATTGCAACATCCCAACCAACAACATGTAGGCAAGGCAAGGTTTTGGCAGCTTCACGGCAAAGGGAAATAATTTCTGACCAATAAGGAATTTGTTGATTTTTAAATTCAACTCCGGTCATTGGGTGAACTTTATAGTAATTTCCGCATTCATCAAGTCCATCTGTTATTATTTTACCTGTTTTTGTGTCAACCTCACAGAAAATTCCGCCTCCGTGAGCGTTATCTACATGAAGCCCGTTGTTACCAACTCTCAGACCGGCTCCAAAAACCTCAAATTCATCCCCCAAACCAAAGGTAATGACTCTCAAGGTATTCAGAGACTCGGGGTGATACTTTGCAAGTTCGGGGTCAGACTGTAAAAACTCTTCTGCAATGTACAGCTTTTCTGACAATTCACTAAACAAAGCTTCGGGATCATCCACCTCATCAATACTAAGTTTTCTGAACCCGATTCCCCAGCTTGAAAGAGCAGGTTTAAGAGCTATTGATTTATGTTTGCGGAGAAAAGCCATAAACTCATCCACATTGGAATCCGGAAGATAAAGCCACTCTCTGCTTATAAACTTTGAAAACAGCTTCATAAACTGAGCTTTATCTTTTAAATAAGGCTCAGATTCTGCATTGTACGGACGCATAAGCAATGTAGCTTCGACATCCGTTAAAAACTTCTTTTGTTCTTCTACAGGTAGCTTATAAAAAGCAAATATCATGTATTCAGACATGGAAACTCGTTTTTCGGGATTTTCTCTGCGAACCTTTAAGTAGTCACTAAACAAGGTTTTCTTTGTAAAACCTTCGGGCATTTCCTGAACACCCTGAATGTAGTTTTTAAACCTCTTGCGAAGCACGGGATACGCCTTTAGATTTTTATACAGTACAGTAAAAACATTACTCATTTCATTCACCACAACACGATAATAATAACGGGTACTTCCCTACCCTGTCAAATTGAATTATATTTCCGCCCGGCCAGCTGTAGTTGCCTTCTATGATTTCAGGGCCATTTGGTGTAACAGCAATATCCCAGCCGATATATCCAAGACTTGGAACTGTTTCCATCCCCAGTACAACAGCTTGTTTAACCTCATTCCAAAATGGAATTTGAAAACCGGGCATATAAAGTCCGCTTCCCGGGTGATATTCATATTCATTTAAATCGGAATTATTTCTTCCTGCGCCGGAAACTTTGCCGCTGTCCATATCAACAGGATAAGCAATACCTCCGGCGTGAAAATTGTCTGATATATGCTTCCCAGTGCCGCATTTAATACACGCCCCTATAAGTTTTATTTCTTTAGAGCTTCTCGCTGCATTGATGCGAATTGAATTTATGCAACAGGGGTTAATTTTATTTAAAGCTTCATGTTGAACAATTACTTCCTCAAGAAGAAGCCGATTATCACGACAATAGGAATAAAAATTCTGCAAATTTCCGATTTTATCTGCACTCAGTTTTTCCACTCCACGGCCCATTGTACCTGTGTCCGGTTTCACAATGAACTCCTTGTTGCGGAAAATAAAATCTGAAAAAACATCTAAATCCGAATTGGGAGCATACACAAAGTCTCGTTTAACAAGTCCATTAAATGAAGAATTAAAAAGATTTTTATGCGCAAGCTTCTCTTTTTCATCTGTTAATGCATTCAGATTTAATACTCTGTCCAATTTTTTTGAACGTCCTGAGGTAAGATAAACAGATCTTTCATTTTCATTCATTTCAAAAAAACGCAAAACAAAGTAGTTTTCAGCAGATGCGCCATGCTTTTTGCTGCATTTTACAGCATCATTAAAATATTTTAAAGTAGAACCGCCACGGAGCATATGAATTCTTCTGCTCACTTTAAAAATTTTCTTTGCGGCAGTAAAACGTGACATTTTATATCAACCTTTCGCTTCCGCAAGAATTTTTTTAATATTATCCGGTCCTAATGATTCAATACTTCTTCCGCAGTCTCTCAGACTGTATCCAAGAGCAGCAGAAGCTATTTCAATCAACGAGGTAGTAATAGGGCAAGGAATTTCCATGCTTTTTGCAATAGATTCCAAAAGCGCCAATCCTTGTGAAACATCCTCCGTGATATATCTGGAGTTTACTGTAACGGGGCCTTTCGCTCTGGTAGGCATTGCAGCATAGTCAAAAAAGACCTCTTTTGCATCACGCTTTTCGTCAAGACTGTTTCTGAGCTTGCAGGCCTCAACATAGCTGAGTCTTTCACAGCCAAGCCGTGAAAGAACTTCCATTTTTTCGTTGTCCAGTGCTTCCAGTATATTCCAGACAGATGGTGTAAACACTTCATGGTACATACAGTACTCGCCTTTTGTGGCCTCAATACGGGGGATACTCATTACAGCTCCCACCGTGTGAACAATCATATTTGGATTATGCAGTGAAGCCTCAACAACGGTGCTGAGGTATGTAAAGGGAGTACCCATTTTGTCAAGTTTTTCTCTGGCTTCAGCGGTGCGTGCGGCAGGATAAACGCCTATGGGATTCCTGACATTTCTAAATCCAACACGGAAACGGCCCGGTTCTGAAATTCTGCCGTCTATAAAAGTGCTTTCTGTTTCTGCAATAATAAAGTCGGGGTTAGGACATACAGACAAAACATAAGCAGTTGAGAGGTATCCGGGATTGATAAGCAGGATTTGACCTGACTTAAGATACGGAACAAGACGTTCCAGCAAAGCTTTATGGTACACAGTTTGCACGCACACTATGACAATGTCATTATCTGCCACTGCATACAGGTCTCTGGTAATTTTAGAGATTTTACCAACCTTCTCTTCTCCAAACTCATCAAGCACCATAACGCCGTCGTTCTCAGAAAGATATTTAAAGTTGTCATCGTGCATGGCATTTGAAGTCTTAATCAAAGTAACCTCATGGCCTCTTGAAGCGTAATCAGCACCAAGAGCACATCCGCTGTTTCCTGCACCAACAATAGCAATTTTCACCTTATTGTCTCCTCTTTAAGCATTTCACCAAACATTAAATCTGTTTCCGGCAGACGCTTATTATCAAGTGCTGCCGCAGGAGTAAAGGTCATTTCTCCGAATCTGACCTGCCCCTCGGTGATATATAAATCTACCCGCACAAAGGGAAAGCCGGCACTTAAAGTGTCTGCAAGCCGAAAGGCTTCTTCAATTCCGGCAGGTTTTGAACGTGAAAAATCAGGGGGAGCATCTTTCGAGTCCCTGTTTATTCGCAGCAAATTAAAGTCTCTGTCAAAAAAATAAAACTTTGGCCAGCCTTCTTTTCTGCCTTCACAGAGCATAACGCAGAAAGCCTTGCCGTTAAAACAATAAAATTTATAGTCCTCAGGCGGATTGCCGTTGCTGTCCCCAATGTATTCCTCTGCAATTATTTTTTTCTCCACGCCCTTATACTGCAATTCGGAATAATAGGTCCAGAAAGGTTCTCTGCCCCATTTCTTTAATTGAGCTACAGCTTTCGAAATGTCCAGCTTATTTTTGTCATCGCAAATGAGATTAAAACCACAGCCAAAATTCCATTTAAGAACAAATCGATCAGGAAGTGCATTGAAATCGATATCCTCCGGTTTGTCATAAACAGCTAAAAGCTTATTTAAACAACTTCCACAGCCTTTTTCTTCAATGAAATCACGGACTTTGTATTTATCTGCACACTGACGAACAAGAGGATCTGTTCCGTATCTCTCAAGTTTCAGTTTCAGCAGCTTCTCATTTAAGGTTTTCGGGTTCTTCAGCTCCGCTTTTCTTCCGAATTTTCTGTAAAAAAGAAGCTTCGTATTAAGAGAAGGAGATATGTATGAGGTAAACGCAAAAAAAGCCCGTGAAAGTCTACTTATTTTCTTTTTCTTCATGATGATTTAGCTGAGAAACGCTTTATAACACACTGACAGCGCCCTCTCTGAGCTCCTTTTCTTTTTCAAGCATTAGCTGTTCCGCTGCTTTAAGAGAGTCTGAAAGACAATCCATAACAAATTTTGAACGGCGAACTATAGATTTGTATTCAAGCTTCGTAGCCATGTACTGATAATGCTGAACCTGAAGTCTTGGGTCATACAGACACACAGCACCTTCCTGTCGGCACAGCCAGTCCAGAATTTCCATCTCAAAATACATAAAGGTTTTAGGATAAAACGGTTCAGGATGTTTTATCATAAAATCCTTTGAAAATATGACGCAGGCGCCATGAAGTATAACTCCCTCACTTGGTGAAGATGAGTCTATATTCATCTTTGCTCTTGCCCTACGCTGAGCGGAACGCCAGATCGTTGGATTATTTTTCTCTCCGCTGCTGAGAAGCAGCATTATAGGGTTGCTTGAGCGGCGCACATAAGCCTGTTTTTTTCTTAATGAATCAAGGTCATAGCCCTTGATTCTCTTTGGACTCTGATGAATTCCGGAAAAAACGGAAACAATATCAGGACCCAATACATCAAAGGGTTTTTCTTTATAGATTTCATGAATTTTCAGACAGAAATCATCCTGAAAAATTTCTACATCATCATTAAGCACACAGACATAATCGGGAGACATATTCTCCATAACATAACGTGTTCCGTAGTTATTCCCACGAGCAAAGCCGGAGTTATCAGGGTTAAGCAGAACAGTTACCTGTTCATCATCTCTGTATTGGTCTGCGAGCCTCGCTCCTGTACCATCGGGAGAAGCATTGTCTACAATTATTATTCTGTTTTCACCTTTTAAGTTTTTTATGCTTTCAACACACTTGTTTGTGCTGTCTATAGCTCGATAATGCAGAATTACAAAGGCTGTCATAGTTTCTCTTCCTTTTTATTTCCCGGTAATATTGATAATATCTTATCTCCAATATAGTAGCACAAATCATACCATTTGTGGCATAATTTAAAGCTTTTCATAAAATGAACCGCAGCCTCCGCAGGCTGTATTTTATGTATACGCCTGCCCATACGGCGGTTCATTACGGCGTCACTTTCAGGATATTTTGAATATAAAGCTTCATGCTTATTATAAAGCTTCACAAGGGCCGGATAGGAATTTACGGCAAAGGATATACTGTCTCCGCCTACCTCTGATTCCACCAGAGCTTCCGGAAGATAAGCCAGCTTAAATTCAGCCGCAGCACGAATTGCAAAATCCCAATCCTGATACCGTTTGAAGCTTTCGTCAAACTTCAGCTGCTCCCATACATATTTATACATAAGCATGGTCTGAGTGCTTGCCCTGTTTTCAGCCAGAAAGTTTGCAAGACTGTGTTCAGGTTCATACGGATGTACAGGGTAATAAAAATGACTTCCGTTTTTTGAAACACGGTTCATGCCGCAAAACGACATATCAGCCTTGCTTTCAGTAAGGTGTGCAAGCTGCTTTTCAAGCTTATCCGGATGCCATGTATCATCACTGTCCTGAAAGGCTATGATATTTCCATGACAGCGTTCTGCACCGTAATTTCGTGCGTAACAGGCACCATGATTAGTGTCATACCGTAAATAAGTAACACGTGGATCGCTTATACTTTTAAAAAGCTCTTCAGTACCGTCCGTTGACGCATCGTCAACTACAATAAGCTCAAAATTGGTGTAGCTTTGAGCCAGAACACTTTTTATACATTCAGGAAGCTTGTTTTTTCTGTTGTAGGTAGGAATAATTACGGAAATCAACTCAGAACAATCCATCTATATTAACTCCCGTTTCAATAAATTCTTTCGGGAACACTTCCAGCATTACCCGTTTCTTCTCATCCATCATTTCCTTTGTGATCTGATAGGATGTATTTATCTTTTCAATTGAAGGAGCGCTTTCATTTCTCAGGTCAATACAATGGTGTTCAACATTGTATGCAGAATAATAATCGTCATATTTATATCCGTCGCCTTTAGGCTTATCAGAAAAAATGACATGCATATTAGGAATGTTGAATGAATCAGCTACAATCAGGCCGTGAAGGCTTGAAGAAATAACACATCTGCATTGAGCAATTTGTTTTATAACCTCTAAAGGTTCATCCTTTACGTTTATAAAAAGCACGTTATCATAAGAATTAAGTGTTTTGGAGACAAGTTCCTCGTCCAAATCGCAAATGTGAGGAATTACTCCAATATCGTACTTCTTTTCAGGTATTTCGTCAAGAAGAACAGGTGCTAAAATTCCAGCGTCACCGGTTGGAACATTTAGCGGCTCACCGGTCATACGCTCAATATTTTTTCGGGTAAGCTCACCTCGCACGGCAAGAAACTCCATATTGCGCTTAAAAAACCGACTTTTGCAGTCGTCATAGTTTATAAATCCGGTACCCCACACATAAACATGGGGTACTTTAAATCCGTTAAAAAACTGCCTGATACGCATAAGAATGTTACCGTGGTAGCAGTATTGCCCAAGACAACTGCCAATGGCGCACATTTCACTTGTCAGGAAGGAATTACGCTCAACCTTGCATCCAAAACAACGCTCAACAATCATAGGATTTAAAAGGTCCCCCATATTTTGAAGCCTTGCATAATGCAGCTTTAAAGTCCTTTCCATTTAAATCCCTCCACCGAATTTAATCTATTTTCAAGACAACTTTTTCAAACCGTTTATCAATTTTAAAGGGAATTCCTTTTCTTCCCTCGTCAAACAGTTCCTCATATCCGTATCCGTCTGTAACATCGTGAAAACCTCTGTATTGGGCGGTGTTAAAACCGGGAACGGTGTTTGCTTCTATAATAATAGGTCCTGTCGGAGTAATAGTGACATCCCAGCCAATATTTGAAATTTTAGACGCCAACGGGACGGCTTTTCGCATCATATCTATTGTTTCATCCCAGAACGGGATTTTGAAACCTTTAAAGGGAACCTTTGTAACCGGATGTTCCCTATAATCTACTACATTAAGCTGATCGACGGCATCCGTTAAAACCGTGCCGTTTCTTATATCAGCAACAGCTGTAAGCGCATCCTGACAGCCGTTTGAAATTTCAAGATTTATTGAAGTGGTAAAAACAGGGGCAAATATGTATGTCCCCATAGGAGAACACAGAGAGTAAAACCTTACTATATTAACAGCAGCGGGATTAAATCTTGTAAATTCCTCGTGCTGTATTATATACTCTTCGATAACACCCTGACCAAGCTCATGGATTATCTCCATGGCTTCCTTAATTTCTTCGTCATTTTTGACACTGAGAACACGAACGCCCTCACCCTGACCTTTGCAGTTAGGTTTAATTACAACCTTATTGACCTCTCCCCTTATTTCTTTAATAAGCTCGGGAGTGGCATCTTCAAGCTGAAAGCATTTTCTTCCGTAAAATTCAGAAAACACTTTAGAAAACATATACTTGTTCATAAGCAATCCGATATAACGTCTGTCGGTATATGTACTGCGAAAGTCCATTCTTGTCCAAAGAGTAGAAACAGACCTTTTTTGTTCATCGTTTAATTTATAGCATCCGGTCCATTCATATTCTTCAAGCGAAATGCGATTGATTCGTTTCAGCCTGATAATATCACGATAGAGCCAGCCTGCGTCCAGACCGGTTTTGACAGAAAGCTGCTCTGCAAAAGAAGCTATGTGTCTTTCGGCAGCAGTAAGAGCTAATATCCTCATATTACACCATCAATTACATTTTAGAAATAAGAGCTTCAAGCTCTTTGCGGCGGCCAGTTTTTGTAACCAGCTGCATTCCGCCCATTTGCGCAGTGCAGTTGGCTTCAACCATACACCAACCATTTACACTGTAGGCCAAATCCCAGCCACAGTAATGATTTCCGGGAACCATAAGAGCGGCTTTTTTTACCATAGAAACCGCTTCGTCCCAATCAGGTATTTGAAAACCCATAAATTTAACGCCGGTGTTAGGGTGACATTCATATCTATGACCTTTTTTGTCCGCACCGTCGGTGTATATTTTTCCAGTTTCAGGATCGATCAAAGCAGAGATTCCTCCGGCTGAGAAATTATCTACAATGCTGTCACCCAATCCCACTCTAAGCGTAGGATTGAACAGGCAAACCTGAGTTTTTCCGTCAGCATCTTTGATTACAGCGGTAGGAATTCTAAGCGTGTTTACAGACTGAGGATGAATACACGCCATTCCCTCAGCCTGAATAATAGGTTCTTCAATTACAGCACCGTTTTCATGGTAGGCACTCCAAGCATCCTCGACAGAGGAATAGTCCTTAATATTTTCAAAGTGAACGCCCTTACCGAAAGCAGCATAAATAGGCTTAACGACATAATGAGGGTGCTTTTCGGTAAATGCTCTCAATTCGTCAATGGCTTCAGGCGTAAGTTCATCTTTTTTTCGGACACAAACTACATCACGCTTAAACATATCCTGAAACTTTTTGAATGTTCTGTACTTGTTTTCCAGCATGTCGGTGTTTTTAGGGTCATTCATCCTTGGATAAAAGCTTAAACGAATTCCCTCGGTAATAAATCCTCTTCTATACTCATCGTCCCGACCCTCAAAGCCGAAATAAAAATATTCATTAAAATAAGATCCGTATTTAAAAAGACTTTTAATCATGTCCTTTTTCAGGTTTTTGCAGTAATGCCTGTCTAAAAGCTCATCAGGTTTTTTGAATTCCCTAATTATATCATCTATTTTATCTTTTTTTCTCTGATAATAATAGACTTTTCGATACCAGTTTTTAAACCGTATCTTTCTGTAAATTTTACGCCTTATCTCACGGATCACTTACAAATACCTCTTTTCATTGTCGGAAATTCCGAATTTCCGACAACTTTTTTATTCGCAGTCAAAGCAAATGCCGCCATGCCACGAAGGCATGGCGGCATTAAACCTGATCTTAAAAATATTACTTTTTAACGGTCTTTTTTGCCTTTTTGGGGGCATGCATGTTGATTCTGATGTGGTGAGTATTGTCACGCTGGAAGGACTCCTCGTATACACGGAGGTATCCGGTCTCCTGAATGAGCCATTCGCCGTCAACCTTGACATACTTATCAGTGTAGATAGCGGAACCCTCTATCTGCATACCTTCGTAAGGATTGCCCTTGCAGAAAATCAGCAGATCCTGCAGGTACCACTTACCATATGCAACGGTGTCGCTCTCAAAGGTGATAACGGGGTTATGACCCTGATGGAGAGTGATCTCGGTTTTGGGCATGGACTCATTGAAGTATGCGGTAACTTCTTTGGGGCCGTGGAAAACCAGCTTGCCATTGGAGTAAGAGGTGGAAATGGTGGGAGACATTGTCTTCTCCAGTTCGGGCCAATCCTTGGTATCAAGAGCACGGAAATATCTGCTCTTGAGAGCGGTGATTGCCTCGACATCCTTCATGCGCTGTACTTCTTTTTCAAGAGCTTCAAGACGTTCTTCAACTGTCATTGTAAAAGCTTCCTTTCTGATTATGTATTTAGATTATATTCTGGTACCGACTTCAAAAGCTTCAGCAGTAGCATCTATAGCCATGCGAGGCTCTTTTGCGTCGCCGATAACATCGTAAGGAATACCCAGCTCTTCGCATTTTGCGACAAGAGCTTCGGTAGGTCTGGAAACGGTACCCATAGCAATAACCAGAGTATCGAAGTGACGAGTCTTTTCGACTTTTTTCTTAGCCTTATTGATAAGAGTGTAGGTGATCTCGTGATCGCCGATCTCCTGAACAGTGCACTTGTTGCTGCGAACGATCTGATCCTCAGTGTACTCCAGCTTCAGGAACATATTACGGAGCATACCTACGCCGTTGCATACACGAACCTTATCCATAATGCGGACGGAATCGGTCATGCCGTGCTGGATAATGAACTGAGCAACCTCAATACCGGTGCCGCCGCCACCGATAACGATGGTCTCACCATGAGCCTGAACCTTACCGGCAAGAATATCCTCAGCGCTGACAACATCAGCACCGTCAATACCCTTGATAGCGGGCATCTTCTGCTCTGCACCGATAGCGATGACAACATGATCGGGCTTCTCAGCCTCAATCATCTCAGGAGTAACGGTGGTGTTCATCTTTATCTCAACGCCAAGACGCTTTGCCTCTTCGCCTTCCCAGCGTGCAGCAGCCTCAAACTCCTGCTTCTTAGGTGCTTTACCGGCAAGGATAAAGTTACCGCCAAGCTCGTTGCTTGCTTCGTAAACAGTGGGGTTGTGGCCACGCTTCTTCAGGTACTCAGCTGTCATAAGACCGCCGACACCGCCGCCGATAACCATAACATTCTTTGCCTTCTCTGCGGGCTTAAGGCCGAGGTATTCAAGGCACAGCTGGGGGTTACGGTTGCAGGTGATGTGGTGTGCATTAGGATCAACGACCTTGTCGTAGCAGCCCTGAGTGCAGCCGATGCAGCGACGGATCTCGTCCTCACGACCCTCACGGGATTTGTTGCACCATTCAGGATCAGCAAGCTGTGCACGGCCGACAGCGACCATATCGCACTTGCCTTCCTTGATCATTTCATCAGCAAGAGAAGCGAAGGTGAAACGACCGACGCCTGCCACAGGAATCTTGATTCTCTGTTTAACTCTGCCGATAATTTCCATATTGAAGCCGGGCTCCAGATTGTAAGGAGGTACTTCGTAAACGGTTGCGTTGGAACGAGCATTACCACGGGAAAGGTCAACAATATCAACACCTGCATCAGCAGCGAGGTTGATGAAGTCAACGATTTCATCCTCTGTCAGGTTCTTGGGCATAAGCTCATCAATAGCATCCAAACGCATGAACAGAGGCATATCTTCAGGCATGTTCTTTCTCATCTCACGGATGCACTCCAGAGGGAAACGAACACGATTTTCAAAGCTGCCGCCGTACTCGTCGGTACGAGTGTTCAGGTAGGGGTTAAGGAACTCATGAGGAAGATAAGTGTGAGCAGCATGATACTCGAGAGTATCAAAACCGGCCTCAACAGCTCTCTTAGCAGACATACCGAACTCCTTGACAATTCTGTGGATGTCCTCAACGCTCAGAGTCTCGGGAGTCTCCAGCTTGTTGGTTTCATCGAAGAAGTCTGCGGGAACGAAACCACCGTGCCAAATCTGAACACCGACTTTACCGCCGGCTTCATGAACAGCATCAGTAAGTCTCTTCATTCCCTGAACATCTTCATCGGTGTACATACCAAAGTAGATATTTGCATGTGCCTGAGGGCAGACAGAAACGATCTCGACCATGTTAAGACCGCAGCCGCCCTTTGCACGTGCGACATGATAGGCAATAACATCATCGGCGACACCGTGTCTGTCCTTAACCATCTTGGTGTTCATACCGGGCATGAGAATACGGTTTTTAAGTTCCAGCCCACGCAGTTTTATGGGGCTAAACAGTGCGTCATAGCTCATTTGCAATACCATCTTTCTTTTAATTTATTTTTGGGATGAACCGGTGGGAACAGCTCATCCAAAGTTTACCTTAAAATTAGTTATGGGATTTAGCGGAAAACCTTCTATCAAAATTTTAACATAGCAAGCAACTGCAAGTATGTAAAAACTCTGTAATTTCCTAAGACTATAATGTACAAAAAACGAAGTTTTGGTAACAAATGCCGGATGATGCTGATTTTAAACAAAGTTTTGCTTGATATATGCGTTTACTTTCTGTATTATTAAACCTGTAGTCCAACAATATCCGTATTTGTACATTATAATATAGTTTTACCACTTTAATCGCTGCGAGTCAACAGTTTTAGGTTTTTTACGCCGTTGTAGTTAAATGGTATTTTTTGTCTGATGACGTTGTATTAGAAAAGCACATTATATCCCTTGTACTGTTTTTTTATCAAAAATTCTGTGTGACATTTTATTCACACATGTTTTATAATGTGAATGGAAATAAGTCTGCTTGATTAACCGGACTTGTTGCCTTTCTCTCAATAAGGAGGTCAAACAATGCTTTTAAGCAATAAGGTAGCGGTTTTAACCGGTGTGAACTCCGGGATAGGCCGCAAAACCGCCGAAATTTTTGCTGAAAACGGGGCTAAAATTTTTGGCGTTGATGTACGAACCGACTGTATGGAGGAATTAAAGGCAGTCGTGGAGAGCTATGGTTCAGAGTTTGTTGGCTGTCAGTGCGACGTCAGAAACGCCGAAGATGTTAAACAGGTTCTGAAAAAGGCTTTTGATCACTACGGAAAGATTGACATTATGCTAAATATTGCCGGTGTTTCCTGTGATAAACCAATCAGCCGCATCAGCGAAGATGAGTTCGGCAGAGTTATGGATATAAATGTTAAGGGTGTATTTAATTTCTGCAAATATGTTACACCTTATTTTAAAAAGCAGAAGCACGGTGTTATAATTAACACATCTTCTATCACCGCTATCTGCGGTTCCGGAATGGGCTGCCCCTACCCCGCAAGCAAAGCGGCTATTTTGGGCTTGTCCAGAACTTTGGCATTTGAACTTGCTCCATGGAACATCAGAGTAAACACCGTTGCTCCCGGAGTTATAAACACGGAAATGGTTTCCTCACTTGAGCCTTCCGCCCGTAAGACCTTTGAAAAGAGCATTCCTCTTAAACACATGGGAGACGCCGCCGATGTAGCCAATGCAATGCTTTTCCTTGCATCGGATATGGCTAAATATATTACCTCCGCCAATCTATGCGTTGACGGTGGTTACAGACCCAGCACAGTTAATCTTTGACACAATTGTTTATCCGCCGATCGATCGGCTATTCTCAGCTAATACAAAATTTTAATAGAGGAGAAACAAAACATGATTACTGACATGAAAAATGCAAAGCTGTTTACCCCCCTGCAGCTCGGCAGAACTACTCTGAAGAACCGTATTGCTATGGCTCCTATGAGCATGCACTACGAGGCAACCGACGGAACCGTTCCCAAGCAGCTGGCTGACATCTTTGTCCGCAGAGCTGAAGGCGGCGTAGGCTACGTTGTTATCGACGCTGTTACCGTTGACCACAAGTACTGGTACATCGGCAAGACCACCGCTCTTGACAAGGACAAGCTCATTCCTCAGTTCAAGGCTTTTGCTCAGCGTGTTACCGACGCAGGCTCCACCCTTATCCCCCAGATCGTTCACCCCGGTCCTGAGTCCATCTGTGCCATGAAGGGCATTACTCCCATCGGTCCTTCCGTAAACACCAACGCTAACGGTCATGTTTCCAGACCTGCAACCGTCGAGGAGCTGCACAAGATCGTCAAGCAGTACGGTCAGGCTGCACGCAGAGCCGAAGAGGCCGGCTGCGGCGGTATCGCTCTGCACACCGCTCATGCTTACATGCTTCCCGGTGCATTCCTCTCCCCCCTCCGCAACAAGCGTATGGACGAGTACGGCGGCTGCATTGACAACCGTGCAAGACTCATCCTTGAGATAATCGAAGAGTGCCGCAGAAATGTCAGCCGTGACTTCCCCATCATCCTCCGTGTTTCCGGTTCCGAGCGTATGCCCGGCGGTAACTCTCTGGACGAGATGCTGTACCTTGCTCCTAAGTTTGAGGCTGCTGGCGTAGATATGCTCGAGGTTTCCGGCGGCGTTCAGTACGAGGGTCTGCAGAACATTCTGCCTTCTCACGGTCAGAAGATCGGTATGAACGTATACGAAGCTTCCGAAATTAAGAAGGTCGTTAACATTCCTGTATTTGTTGTCGGTAAGATCAACGACATTCGTTACGCTGCTGACATTGTCGAGCGTGGTCTGGTTGACGGTGTTTCTCTGGGTCGTCCCCTGCTGGCTGATCCTGATCTGCCCAACAAGGCACACGAGAACCGCTTCGACGACATCACTCCCTGCGGCTCATGCGGCGGTCGCTGCATCACTCCCGAGAACCCCACTCACCCTGTCTGCAAGTGCCACATCAACCCCCTGGTTGGCCGTGAGTATGACTTCCCCTTCAATCCCACCGAGAATCCCAAGAAGGTTCTTATTGTCGGCGCAGGCCCCGGCGGTATGTACACTGCTGTTACTGCTGCTGAGCGTGGCCACGATGTAACCGTATGGGAGAAGAATTCCATTATCGGCGGTCAGCTGAATCTGGCTGTTGTTTCTCCCGGTAAGCAGGAAATGTGCAAGTGGCTCACCCACCTGAACTACCGTGCTCAGAAAGCCGGCGTAAAGTTCGAGTTCAACAAGGAAGCAACTGTTGAGAACGTTAAGGAGTTTGCTCCCGATGCAGTTGTAGTTGCTACCGGTGCAAAGCCTTTCATTCCCACCTTCATCAAGGGCATTGATCCTGAGCACGTCATCACCACCCACGACATTCTGACCCGCAAGGTTACCATTCCTCAGGGCCGTGTCTGCATCCTGGGCGGCGGCGAAGTTGCATGCGAGACCGCTGAGATGATCATGCAGGACGCTCGTCCCAACACCACCTTCTTCCACACCGGCTGCATCGGTGATGTTGAGGTTGAGCTTGTTGAGATGATGCCTCAGATGATGACCGGCGTTTGCCTGCCTAACAGAAACATTGCTCTTGCAAGCCTCCGCAAAGAGGGTGTAAAGATGCACGTCAACTCCAAGGTTCTTGAAGTTACCGACCGTGACGTTAAGATCCAGAGCACCAGAGACGGCTCCGAGCAGTGGCTCAAGGACTTCGACTTCATCGTTCTTGGTCTTGGTTCCAGAAAGTACGATCCTCTGTCCGAGGAACTTCAGAAGTTCGTTCCCGAGGTTCATGTTATCGGCGATGTCATTAAACCCGGTCAGTCCAGCGATGCAATGCATCAGGGCTTCGAGGTTGGCTATAACCTGTAATTTTGATAATTATAAAAAGGCAATCCAAACGGATTGCCTTTTTTCTATAATTTCTTTATTCTTAAATAATATGGATATTAGTTTGAAATCTAAATTTGAAAAAATTCTTTTAGAGGATAGTACACCATCATCTTTTTTTGAAGGTGTGAAAAATTCTCCTCCTTGCTATGACAGCTTTCCGGAACTATTTGCATTGATAGGGGTTAAACAAAACCCTAAATATCATGCAGAGGGAGATGTTTGGACTCATACAATGCTGGTACTTGATGCTGCTGCATCATTTAGGCAGTTAGTATCTTTTCCTTTGGGATTTATGCTGTCAGCACTTGTTCACGATTTTGGAAAAGCCGTGTGCACAGAAGAAATTAACGGTATAATTCATTCATATGAGCATGAAACCTTAGGCCTGCCTTTAGTTGAAAATTTTTTACGGCGTCTCTCATACCCTGACACCACGATAACATATGTGCTTAATATGGTCCGCCTACACATGAAGCCTAACAAAATAGCATTGAGCAAGTCTTCACTTAAAACCACTAATCATTTGTATTGGGAAGCAGCTGCGCCTCTTGATTTGATATATCTGGGTGCAGCGGATGCAATGGGCCAAATTCCTACAGGCGATGTATGGGCAAATATTGAGTTTTTGAAAGAACGTTTATCTGCCTATAACAAAATTATCAGCAGACCTTTCGTGACTAAAGAACAGATTATCAGTGCCGGATATACAGATGAACACATTCTGGAAGAAACAATGGCATATTCTGTAAAATTGCAGCTTGCAGGTATTGAGAAGGATTCCGCATTGAAGCAATGCTTATCTCATGCGGCTTGTTTAAAAAGAAAAATGGAAAAATCTTTGCATTGAAAAACCACCTCTTGCCATATAAAATCAGCGAGAGGTGGTTTTATGCTTATAAAAATTTATAATCGGATGATATGCATGAGATCGGAAGCGTGGTACATATTTATAAAATCTGTGAAGCTCAGTTGTTTGCTGTGTTTATGTGCCTTTGCTCTTTTAAATGAATCAGGCGGGAAAATGTTTGAAAATTATGATTTATATATGACTGCAATTTCTTTGATCGAGACATCTCAGGCAGTTTTGCTTTTAGGAGTAGTAGGCTCGGTATGCATTGAAGCAGTTTAAAGCTGAAGATTGAGGAACTCCTCCCTGCTCATCAAAGCATTCAACACATCAAGGAGACCGTCTGCTGTCAAATGCTCAGGTAAATCAAGCTTTTTTATTAGATTTAAGCGTTTGGAACGACTGCCTTCTCCTCCGCTTAATCCCTTGAAATACATATCTGCTTTGGTAATATAGTCGGTTTTCTCAGTTGTAAGCTCATCGTTAAAACTTGCACCTGCTTTAATAAGCGCATTGAGCAAAATTTCAGGTCTCATTCCTTCCACACCAAGCTTCCCCTCTTTTGAGGGGGATTTTTTTCTTTTTTCCTTGCCATATATATCGGGAATGTAGGCATGTTTCAAATATCCGGGAGGAACGCATGATTTAATAAAGTTTCTGATAACAAAGCCGGCACCGTCTGAATCGGTTAGTACAATAAGCCCTCTTTTTTCTGCCATCTGCCGAAAAAGCTTTTGTTTCTGTTTATCGTTAAATATTCCAAAGCCGGAGGTTTCCAAAATTACACCATCCACTACCTGAGAGAGTGCATTTTTGTCGTATCTCCCCTCTACTACTATAACCTCTTTAATCTGACGCATTTTCTTCTCCGCTTGCAATTCTCATCATTGTTTCAATAAGCAGTCCTTCATCATCAGCAGAACTGCTCTTCATTTTATAGTCTGCCTCTGCACACAATTCAACTGCTCGTTTCAGCTGATTGAGGCTGAAGCCTCTGGCTGACCGCATTAGGTTGACAGCCTGAAAATCGTATTTATACGAACATACCTCCATAACATAGGGAGTCCCTAAATTGTTAATCTGTGCAAGCTTTGCTGCATAGAGCTTTCTCATTTGCGCTCCCAATACTGCAATGAGCATTATAGGACTGTTGTTTTTATCCGCCAACAGTTCCGCAAGAACAGCCGCTGCATTATTATACTCTCGTTTGGAAATATAGTCGGTCATATCAAAAAGCTGAGCTTCAGGTATATGGTTTGCAACGGCTTCTACATCGGAAATTGTCACTTTATCCCCCTGAGCATAAGCCGTAATTTTGTCTATCTCAGGGATAAGCTTGCCCATATATTCTCCGCTTATAAAAATCAGACGCTGAACCGCCTGCAAATCAATGCTTTTTCCCGCAGCGGCAAAATGCCTCACCACCCAGTTTATAAGCGGCCCTTGAGCCTGAGCGCTGAAGTTAAGATCAGGCCCGAGCTTTTTAAGCTCCTTTACTATCTTGAGCTTGCCGTCAATCTTATCTTCTGAGCTGAAAACCATTGCTACAGTGCAATAATCGGGGATATCAGCGAAAACAGAAAGGAAATCCTCCGGCGGCTTCAATTTACCGAAATCAAGATTTCTAAGCTCTACGAATGTCCTCTCGCTCATAAAAGGCATGGCATCAACAGCCGCCCTCAGTTCATTGACATTGACCTCCGGGCCGTCGATTCTCTTATAGCTAAAGCTGTCTTCACCGTCAGGCAGACAAACCTGCTTCAATTTAACAAGGTACTGCTCTCTGAGATAATCCTCCTTGCCACGAAGAATATAAAGCCGTTCAGGTTTTTGCTCTTTCAGCTTTCTTATTTCATCAGAGTAGTTTACACCCTTTTCATTTTTGCTGTTATTCTTAGCCATAGTTCTTTCCTATTCTAATCTCAACTCGTCCATCCAGATCTGTTCTGTATACATTATAACCGTATTTTTCCAATGCTTCAAGTGTTTCCTCGCTTGGATGTCCGAAACTGTTCCAACCACAGCTTATTACCGCCGTGTCGGCACCTATACTTTGAAGAAGCTCGGGAGAACTGGAATTTTTTGAACCGTGATGGCCGGCAA
>JARHZW010000092.1 GCA_029264685.1 Candidatus Limivicinus sp. | reverse complement strand
CCGCTCTATCTGCACATACGGGGCAGCCAGTTCCTTTGATACGGGATTTCACCAAGGATTTCCACTCATAACCACAGGTCTTGCATTTCCACCAGACATTCTTTCTTGATTTCTCATTTACCATGTCCGGTGTTAATGGAAGATTCCTGTCTGACCATTCGTCTGCAAGCTCAGGGTATCTGGTGGCAAAATCATTAAATCCTTTCAGTAATGTATATCCACTGCAATAGGGACATTTACTACCGCCCGATCTGGTAGAAATAAGAGTGTACCATTCATTGCCGCACTCCTTGCACTTCCACCAGACCTTTCTGTTGGCAAAGGCCGTTGCCTGCGTCGGTAACAGTGGTTTGTTTCTGTCCGACCATTCTTCTGCCACCCTTGGGAAAAACGTTTGTAGGTCATTGTAGCCCTCAAGCACGAGGTTATGAGAACAATAGGGGCATCCTGTGCCGTTTATGGTTCTGCTCTTTACGGAGGCTGTCCATTCATGTCCTTTGGAGCATTTCCAAATAACTTTTTTGTGGGATGCCACCGTAACCATTGTCGGCTTAAACTTTCCGTTTTTTCTCGACCATTGTTTGGCTAACTCCGGTCTTAATGTGGCAAGATCATTGATTCCTTCTACTGCCCTTGCTCCTGAACAAATGGGACATTTTTCTCCAGCCGATCTGCTCTTTGCGCTGGCCTGCCATTCATGACCGCACTGTCCTTTCCACCAGTATATTTTATTTGAACCGAAGGTAATCTTGTCCGGTGTAAGGGGGAGATTCTTATCTGACCACTCAGACACAAGCTCCGGATGCACTGCTGTAAAACTGTTGTCCATTCTTAATCCACTCCTTCCTGTGCCTTTAGTATAAGAAGGAAGCGGCTTACTTTGAAGTTTGCGATTCCGGTGCTATTTGCCCCAAAATAGAAAAAGACCTTGAAAGGCAGTTAAAATTCGCCCTTCAAGGTCTTTCGAGCTTTATCTGTTAAGGAAATTGGAATAGGTCGAACACTTATTTATGTGCCTTCTTGATTGCACTGATGACACCGCCGACACAAAAGCTAAGCAGAATGAAAACTGCGCAAATGATTCCCATATTAGGTCCCAATGCTGTTCCCGTATATTCTACACCGGTTTTCGCAAGCTCATAGATAGGGATTCCCACTATTTTCACGGTCAGTGCTTCTATATTCGAAGCATAGGCCTCAGTATATCCGAAATAGATCATAATTGCCATCAGTGTCATGGCAATAAGGAAGCCAGTTAAAATTGGAACTGCTGTTTTCAGAAATTTTTTCATATCCATTATTCCCCATTCACTTATTTTAATCAGTGTACGATTAATTTTGATATATCTAACACTCTATTCTAAATACATTTTAACAAAAATGGGCAACCCCATCAAGAGATTGCCCATTTCACAATTATGCGTTTTTTTCTTGCTGCACGAAGTTTGGCATCATTTGATGTAACTTTGATGTATGATGTAGTTTTTTATGCTTTCCGTGAATTACGGAACATCCCGTTTTGAATGGCAAAACGGTACATCATTAGTACAGCTTAGCACCTGCCGGAATATGAGGATCAACCATCAGGCAATGGAGCTTTTCAACGCCTTCTTCGTGATGGACTGCAGAAATAATCATACCGCAGGAATCAATACCCATCATCTTACGAGGAGGCAGGTTGGTGATAGCGATCAGAGTCTTGCCGACCAGTTCTTCCGGCTCATAAGTGTCGTGAATACCGCTCAAAATGACCCTATCAACGCCTGTACCGTCGTCCAGAGTGAACTTTAAGAGCTTCTTGGACTTCTTCACAGCCTCGCATTCCTTAACCTTAACGGCACGGAAATCAGACTTGGAGAAGGTGTCAAAATCGACCATATCTGCAAAGAGAGGCTCGATCTCAACCTTAGAGAAATCGATAGGCTCATCCGACACAATCGGTGCGGCATTTACATCATTTACGCCTTCCGGAGCAGCTTCAGGAGCTGCATTCTGTACATCATTTTTCTTCTTTACATCATCCAGGGGTTTCATTGTGGGGAACAGAATAACATCTCTGATACTGCTGCAATTTGCAAGCAGCATTACGCAGCGGTCAATTCCGATACCCAGTCCGCCTGTAGGAGGCATACCGTATTCAAGAGCGTTTATGAAGTCCTCATCCATCATACCGGCTTCATCATCGCCGTTTTTACGCAGCTCAACCTGCTTGCGGAAACGTGCAGCCTGATCTATGGGGTCGTTCAGCTCAGAGAAGGCATTACCCATCTCACTGCTGCAAATGAAAAGCTCAAAACGCTCAGTCAGTCTGGGATCGCTTACGCTGCGCTTTGCAAGAGGAGACACATCAACAGGGTGCATGGTGATAAATGTGGGCTGAGTGAGTTTCTCCTCGACCTTCTGGTCGAAGCACTCGTAAAGAGCATTACCCCATGTCTGTTCCTTTTTGTTCATGTCGATTCCGGCTGCAACAGCTGCTTCAACGGCTTCCTTGTCGCTGTTTATGGCCATAAAGTCAACACCAACGTATTCCTTTACAGCCTCAGCCATAGTCATGCGGCGGAAAGGAGGCTTGAGAGAAATGTCCTTGCCCTGCCACTGGACGTCATAAGTGCCCAGTATCTCCATAGAAGCGCCTGACAGCAGCTCCTCGAACAAATCCATCATGTCGTTAAAGTCCGCATATGATTCATACAGCTCAACAGATGTAAACTCAGGGTTGTGCTTTGTGTCCATACCCTCATTTCTGAAAATACGACCGATTTCATACACTCTCTCAATGCCGCCCACAATCAGACGTTTAAGGTTAAGCTCGGTTGCAATACGCAGGTACATATCCATGTCCAGAGTATTGTGGTGGGTAATGAAAGGTCTTGCGGTCGCACCGCCGGAAATGGTATTGAGGACGGGAGTTTCAACCTCCATATATCCTCTGTTATCAAGGTAACGGCGCACATAGCTTATAAATTTTGAACGGATTTCAAAATTTCTACGGCTGTCATCATTGACGATAAGGTCAACATATCTCTGTCTGTATTTAAGTTCGGTATTAGTCATACCGTGGAACTTTTCAGGGAGAGGACGGAGAGACTTTGAAAGGAGTGTTACCTTCTCGGCGTGAACGGAAATTTCCTCTGTTTTGGTTTTGAAAACATAACCGCTGATACCGATAATATCACCTATATCGTATTTTCTGAAATCTTTAAACTCCTGCTCAGAAACTGCGTCGGAACGAACATAAAGCTGAATCTGTCCCTTGTCATCTTTAATGTGGCAGAAAATTGCCTTTCCCATGCCACGCTTGGACATAATACGACCGGCAACGGTTACTGTCTTTCCGTCGAAAGCATCATAGTCGTTCTTAATATCCTGTGACCATGCGCTTCTTACAAACTTGGTCTGATGAAACGGATCTCTGCCGGCATCCTGCAAATCCTTCAGCTTATCACGTCTGATCTGGAGAATTTCGGAAAGCTCCTTGCCCTCTTCAGGGTTAAACTTATTTTCACTCATTCTATATCCCTCAATACTTATTTATTCTCAACGGAAATTATCTTAAACTTAAATGCACCTGCGGGAGCGTTGATAACTACCTCGTCTCCGGCTCTGTGGCCGTGAAGTCCCTGACCAACAGGAGAGTCATCGGAAATGCGTCCCACCTTGGGGTTTGCCTCCTGAGAACCTACTATTTCATAACGCTCCTCAATATCTTCTTCCACATCCAGAACCGTTACAATACTTCCAAGAGTAACGGAGTCTTTAGGAACATCGGAAACATTATTGTCTACTATCTCTGCATTCTCTATAAGGACCTTGATTTCAGCAATCTTGGAATACAGCTTGCCCTGCTCGGTCTTGGCTTCGTCGTACTCGCTGTTTTCAGAAAGGTCACCGAAGCTTCTGGCCTCTTTTATAAGCTCAGCCACTTCCTTTTCCTTGACGGTTTCAAGGTACTCAAGTTCTTCTTTCAGTGCGTCAAGGCGCTCCTGACTCATTTTAAATCTGCTGGAATTAGCCATAAAGCAGTTCTCCTTTAAAATATATTGATAAATATCATAATTATAAGACCGGTGCTGTGACCGGAGATTAGCTAAGAAGCTTCAGAGCAGCCATAAGCTGGTCGTCAGCGCTGGTACTTGATGTTCCGTCCTGACCGCCTGTTGTACCATCGGTGGTACCCACTGTGCTGGGATCGGCATTATGAAGGATAACCTCGGGAACGACTCCGCCTTTAAGGGCAATATCATTTCCGTTCGGAGTGAGGTAGCTTTTTGTGGACAGTCTTATTGCGCTTCCGTCACGCAGCTCAATAGTTTCCTGAGTGCGGGTATTACCGGTAGTGCTTTCTCCTACAAGAGTAGCCCACTGGTATTCTTTCAGAACAGCTGCACACAGCTCCGCTTCCTTATATGTTTCTCCGTTTATCAAAACGCACATAGGCAGCTGAACACACATACCGTCTGATTCGGTAACCAATTCATTGCCCTGCTTGTCAATTTCCGAAAACAGTCTCCCCTTGGGAAGCAGGTAGTCCAAAAATACGGCAACTTCCTCTTTAAGTCCTCCCGGATTTCCTCGCAGGTCGATTACAAGGGCTGTTGCACCCTGTCCCAACAGCTGCTCAACTGCCGTGACTGCCGCAGCACCGCTTCCTGCCTCAAAATCCTTTATCTGAACATATCCGGCTCCTGTTTTTTCAAGTCTTGACTTAACATGGTTTTTCACCATTCCGGTGCAGTCTACCTCGACATAATATGAACCGTTGGATATTTCAAGCTTAAATTTACCGTCCATTTTGGAACGAATTAAGGTTCTTACTTCATCGGCAGAATAGTAGCTGAGCTTCTGGTCATCAACGGCAGTAATTATCGCCCCAACCTGCAAACCGTTTTTAGCTGCAGGGCTGTCCGCATCTACCGATGTGACTTGATACCCTCCGGTATTCTCATCTCGCATCAAAGACATACCTATGTCTGCGTAATCATTGGTTGAATACAGATTAAATGTTCTGTAATCGGCCTCAGACATAAATTTACTCCACTGATCTCCCAAACCGGAAATCATTGCAGCAGCTGCGGCGTTTCCCATAGTCTTTCTGTCCACTTTGTCTATGTAGTTTTCCTCGACTATGTCTTTTATTTCAATGTATCGCATGGCTTCATCGAAATCTTCCTTGCCGCCAACCTTATTAAGCATTGCCTTGTAGGTAAAAGCGTAGGTTCCGAAACCTATCAGCAGAAACACCGGCAGAACAAATTTCAGCTTGAAATTGATATTAAAAATGGCAGAGAAAAAATTTCCAACATTAGCCAAAAATCTTCTAAAAAAATTTCCCACGACTTTACTCCTCATAGCATGGCTGAGCCGGGCAGTCAAATTTGACTGTCCGGCATGGCCATTACTTCAGATGAAATGTTTATTACTCTTCTAAGTAGTTTATCAGAAGAATGACATCGGGTCAACTGTACCACCGTTTTGTCTTACCTCGAAATGGAGGTGAGGCCCTGTGGTAATGCCGGTGGAACCCACATAGCCTATAACTTCACCCTGACTTACGGCCTGACCTTTTCCAACTGCAATAGATGACATATGACCATACAGGGTAACATAACCGTTTCCGTGGTCAATCATTACACAGTTGCCGTAGCCGCCGTTTTCAGCTGCCAGAACCACACTTCCGCTGTCAGCTGCATAAATCGGTTCGCCGGCACCGGCGCCTATGTCAACACCGGTGTGCATTTTACCAACCTGTCCTGTAACAGGATGGACACGCCGACCGTAAGGACTGGTAATAACGGTAGAAGTTGTGGGCCAAATGAAGCTGCCGGAGGGATTTATGGCGGTTCCGCCGCCACCGCCACCGCCGCCACCGCCGCCTTGCTGCTGCTGTTGCTGCTGTTGCTGTTTGCGTTCTTCTTCACGCTGACGTTCAAGTTCAGCAACAAGCTTGTCAATTTCTGCATTAGCAGCATCTTCTGCGGCCGCAATAGCGTCGATTTCTTCCTGACGGTTTTCTATATCGCCTTCCAGCTCACGCATCAAATTCGTAGCTTCTTCGATGTCCTTTTCAAGCTGTACCTGTTCATCTCTAAGTACCGCCTGCTTTTCCTGAATTTCCGCCTTGTAATCTTCGTACTCCTGTTTCACGGCCTCGGTCTTCTCTCTGGCCGCCATGTATTCTTCTTCCAGCTGTCTGTCACTTTCCATTATTTCGCCGATATCATCGACTACAGTCAGCAGTTCGCCCAGACTTGTGGCATTCAGTATCAGCGCAAGGAATCCGTAATTTCCGTTTTCCTCCATAGCTCTGACACGCTCACGATACCGCTCCAGCTGCTCGTTTTCCAGCTTTAAAGCCGCATCAACCTCTTGAGATTTTTCGGCGATCATCTCATCATAAAGAGCGATCTCCTCCGCATTGAGCTCCATCTGCTCTATGGTGTAGTTGTTTCGATCGTCAAGCGCAAGCTTTCTGTCAAGTATACTTGCATGCTCACTCTCAAGAGAATCAACAACCGCCTGTTTTTCACGTCTGTTGGCTGCTATCGTATCTCTTTCTTTTTTCAGCTGGTCAATTTCACTCTGAGTAACCGCAAAAGCCGATGTAGGAAGCATGGTGAAAATCATTACCAGAGTCATAAAAGTGACAAATATTTTTTTTATTTTTCTATTTTTCATATCCTTATACCTAAAATGTTCTGCTGTCAGCAGTTCCAGTGAGGATTACCCGGAAAATATATCTCCGGGTCAACACGAGAGCCGTTTACTATTACTTCGAAATGGCAGTGTGTACCGGTTGCGACTCCTGTCTGCCCCAAATAGCCTATCGTCTGGCCGGCAGAAACATAAGTACCCTGACTTACGGCTATTCCTGACATATGTGCATACAATGTCTGCGTATAATCGCCGTGGTCGATAATAACATAATTCCCGTAGCCGCCGTTACTTGCAGCTGTAATAACCGTACCTGACCCTGCAGCAACGATGGGGCCTCCGTCATTTCCATAGCCGTCGATATCTATTCCGCTGTGGAATCTGAGTTCACCGGAAATGGGATGAACCCGGTTTCCGAAGCGGCTGGTAATAGTATTTCCGCTTGGCACAGGCCATGTAGTCAAGCCGGAGCTTGGAGCGCTTCCGCCGCCGGAATTATCATTCCACCCGCTGTCTCCGCCTTGGTCTCCGCCTTGGTTTCCGTCTCCGCCGCTCTGGCCGTTGTCAGTAGAATCGCCGCCGGACTCGCCGCCCTGATCCGGCTGCTGCGGCTGTTCAGGCTTTGGCTTCTGGGCCTCCTGTTCCGCTTCCTGACGTTTCTGTTCATTGTAGGCTTTAATCATATCCAAAACAGATGCCTCGGCTGCCGCTTCGGCGGCCTCAGCTGCTTTGTACTCTTCGATTGCAGCCTGTATTTCTTCGTCAAGCTCGTCGAGTCTTAAAAGTGAAGCTTCAATCTCCTTTTCGAGAGCAATCTGTTCTTCCTTTAAAACACTTTGCTTCTGGTCGATAGCGGCCTTCTCTTCTTCATACTCGGCTTTTATCGTTTCGGTCTCTTCACGAGCCTCAACATATTTTTCTTCAAGCTCTCTGTCGCTTTCCATTATGCTGCCCATATCATCAAGAGCAGTAAGAAATTCGCTGAAATTCTGAGAATTTACCACAAGGCTGAGAATATTGAAGCCGCCGTTTTCCTCCATGGCTCTTACACGGGCCCTAAAGCGTTTAAGCTGCTTCTCTTCCTTGTTTTTTGCCTCTTCAACCTCTTCGGCCTTATCCTTTATGATGCCTTCGTAAATGCTGATTTCCTCGGCAACAAGGTCAAGCTGTTCATTGGCATACTTATTTTCGGCATCAAGGGCAAGCTTCTGCTCCAGCACTCCCGCCTGTTCCTCTTTGAGCTGATCAATGCGGGTTCTGGCATCTTTGACTTTTCCCGAAAGCTCATTTTTCTGAGCCTGTATTCTGTCAATGTCGCTTTGATTTATGGCGTGTGCCATTACCGGCATAATGCTTGCCACCAGAGTAAACACCATAAGTACAGTCAAAATAATTGCTATAATGGATGTAAATTTTTTCCTGTTCATATCAGTCTCCAATGTGTTCCGGATGCAAAGGCATTACACTTTCAGATAATTTCTAATTGCGTTTATGCCTCCGAATACGCCGACTAAAATTCCTGTGCCGAGGTAACAGACAAGAACCGTAACTGCCACATCAGTGAACGGCACTACTCTGATAAAACTTCCTGCAACGGTGCTTATTATTTTACCGGTGAGTACCTCATACACTCCCCACTCAGCAAGAAATGCCAGACCGCCGCCGATAAGCCCCAGCGTAAGGCCCTCAACTATAAACGGAAGGCGAATAAAGCCGTTATTTGCTCCAACCATTTTCATTATAGCGATTTCTTCGCGTCTGTTAAAGGTGGCAAGCTTAATGGTATTGGACATTATGAACACAGATACAAAAACAAGCATTACTATAAGTACCAGTGATACAACGCTGACAACATTTCTGATTGTAACGAATATGTCCGCATACTCAATATGTGCTCTGACTTTTGCCACTCCGTCTACCTTCATAAGATTATCGGTAGTTTCGGACATCAGCGCAATATCCGTGAGATGGATAACAAAACGGTGGCGGAAAACAGTGCTGTCAATGCCTTCCATAACATAGCTGTCGTAGTTATCAAAGAAATTGTCCATAGCAAGCTCTCTTGGAACAAAGTCCGCTGACTCCACATTTTCCACAGCTTCTATTTTGGACTCGATTGCCTTGGCTTCCTCTTCGCTTAATTCCTCGTCAACAAATGCCACAACCTCGTTCTGATTCTCCAGGTCCTTTATCAGAGCGTCGATATTAACCGACAGCAGGGACACGCTGCCCATGATTATAAGGCAGGCCATAATAATTGTAACCGAGGCAAAGGACATAAACCCGTGCTTTCCTATGCTGCGGAAGCCTTCGCCTATAAGATATCCGCCTCTATTAAATTTCATAACTGTAGTACCCATCCATTCCGTCACTGATAACGTGGCCGCCATCAATAGTGATGACTCGCTTAGAAAAGGCGTTTACCAGTTCCTTTTCATGGGTAACCACAAGAATAGTAGTTCCCATTTCGTTTATCTTTTCAAATAAGAGCATAAGCTCCAGACTGCGAACAGGGTCAAGGTTACCTGTAGGCTCGTCCGCAACTATCATGCGCGGGCTGTTCACAAGTGCTCTTGCGATAGCCACTCTCTGCTGTTCACCGCCGGACAATTCGTTAGGCAGTCTTTTCTCTCTTCCTTCAAGGCCTACAAGCTCCAGCACATAAGGTACACGCTTGCTGATTTCCTTGTTTGAAGCACCGACAACACGCATTGCAAACGCAACATTGTCGTAAACCGTCATATTTTCAATCAGCCTGTAATCCTGAAATATGACGCCCAGTGTTCTTCTCATTTTAGGGAGCTTTCTTCTTTTAATTTTCATCATGTCAAAATCGTTGACAGTGATTTCACCGGAGTTTGCGTGAATCTCTCCGGTTATGAGTTTCATTATTGTAGTCTTTCCGGAGCCGGAAGGACCGACAAGAAAAACGAACTCCCCCTCGTCAATACTAAGGTCTACTCCGTCTATGGCAACTGTACCGCTGCTGTCGTAAACCTTGGTCACATTGTTCATTCGAACCATAGTTAATTTTTCCTCCAAATGCAACTTGGATTTTTTATCTGCGTATTATATATAAAATATCTCTCTTCTCTCAATACTTGCTGTTGCCGCTGTTATTATTCAGAGAATCAAGATACATTTTCACCATCATTGCAACCTTAAAAACAATGGCATGGTCAAATTCTCTCAAATCAAGACCTGTGATTTTCTTGATTTTCTCAAGCCTGTATACAAGGGTATTTCTATGTACATATAGCTTACGGGAGGTTTCAGACACGTTGAGATTATTTTCAAAAAACTTGTTTATAGTCTCAAGGGTGTCCTCATCGAGAGTCTCAATGGGGTTTTTCTTGAACACCTCATTTAAGAACATCTCGCAAAGCGTAGTAGGCAGCTGATAAATAATTCTGCCCAGACCGAGAGTCTCGTAATTAACAATAGTCTTGTCGCTTTCAAACACACGACCTACCTCTATTGCGACCTGAGCCTCTTTGTATCTGTCTGCAAGCTCACGCAGATGCAGAGCATTGGTGCTTATACCGATTACACAGTGTATGCCCAGTTCATCTTTAAGCAGATCCTCTATACTGTGAGCAATTCTGCTTATTTCTTCCGGACATTCGGCAGAGCTGAGAGCCTTTACGACCACAACATCGGTTTCATTGATATTGAGAACAAAGTCCCTCTGCTTATCCGGGAAGAGACGCTGGATTACCTCCACTGCTGCAACATCCGGATTGTCCATCTGACGCACCAGAAAAACGCATCTGGGCTCGTCAGTTACAAAATGAAGCTCTTTTGCTCTTACATACACATCTCCGGGAAGAATATTGTCTGAAATAATATTCTTAACAAAAGCAGCTTTATTGTGCTTTTCTTCATAGTTGCTCTTTGCCTCGTTGAAGGCAACGGCAACTACAGCGCATATAGTCTTTGCCACCGAATCATTGCCCTCTACAAAGGCAGCATAGTCAAACTTTGAGTCGCTGGATGCAAGAGGACAATACGCTCTAATCCCCGTTGTTACCACATTTTCGGCAGAGTCAAAATCATATACATGAAAATCGTCAAGTCTGGAGCCAATCAACGCAAGTTCTGAGCTTGCAACTACAAACCCCTGCTCGTCGACTACGCCAATTGTCCTGTCAACGGCATCTTTCATTTGAATAATCACATTCTGGAAAATCCTGCTGGACATAAAAACGCCTCCTATGAGCGGCAGTTAAGCTGAAAAATAAAGCTATTATGGCAAAATGCCATACCTCCGCAATTCTCTTTCTACATAATAAACTACTTTTATGTGATTTTCAATAGAAAAAAAGAGCTTTTTTTGTGAACTTTTTTGATTTTACATCAATTCCGCATAATTTTTTGTGTAAAGTGCATCTAATTTTGATTATTTTTCCATTATTATCTGCTGAACACCTTGCACAAATCCTCTTCCGTCAGTTCTCTGTATCCGCCCTCTTCAAGGTTTTTATCCAATTCGAGATTGCCCACAGAGAGCCGTTTAAGCACAGTAACCGGCTTTCCGACAGAGGCAAGCATACGCCTTACCTGATGATATTTTCCTTCCGTAAGTACCACCTCGCAGCGGTCGGCCCCCAGCCGCACAAGCTCTGCCGGACGGCATTTCAGTCCATCCCGAAGCTCTATACCGTTTTCAAAAGCTTTTTCGTCGCACTCGGTAAGTTCACCTTCGACCTCAGCATAATATCTTTTTTTTACGGAAAATTTAGGCGAAATAACCCGATGAGCAAAATCTCCGTCATTTGTCAGCAACAGCAGTCCGCTTGTATCCTTGTCAAGTCTGCCTACGGGAAACAAATCCATGCGCCGCATTTCAGGGCTTAAAAGCTCCAGTACCGTTTTCTGTTTTTTATCCTCGGTGGCAGTTACTACACCGCACGGCTTGTAAAGCATAAAATACCGATATTTTGAATATGATATAAGCTTACCGTCAAGATATACTTTATTTAATTCACTGTCGATTTTCATTTCCGGCTTTACAGCCACTGTTCCGTCAATGCTTACACGGCCGTGCCTTATAACCGCCCTCAACTCTTTTCTTGAGGCAATGCCCTGATCCGAAAGGAATTTATCCAATCTCATAAGTGCCATTTTTTATTTCCTCCATTCTGAGCTTTTTATTATAACATACTTTGTCTGACTTTTGAATAGCATATATCTGAGGTGATTGCTATGGTTCAAAAAGAACGTGTCTTTAACAAAAAGAAGGCCCTGCTGCTCGTTTTGATTATTGCCGCAGTTTTGCTGGTGCTGTTTTTCTTCCGCTGGCACGGAGACAAAGCAAATGAATTGCAGACTCCTGAAGGCCGTGAAAAATTTCTCTCTTCCTTGGGCTGGCAGATAGATTTAAGCTCAGAAGTGGGAAAAGCCGTCATAATTCCCGAAAAGCTGGAGGGTGTTATGGAGGAATACAACAAAATGCAGCTTGAACAGGGTTTTGATCTCAGTCCGCACTGCGGCGAAAAGTGCCAGCAGTACACCTATCTTCTGAAAAACTACCCATCTGATAACGACAATGTCTATCTAAGCATCTACATTCTCGACGGAGAGCTTATAGCCGGTGATATACATACAAACTCCGTAAACGGTTTTATGGTGGGTATTATGCCGCCTGAAAAGGCCGCTGAACAATGAAAGAAACAACGGCGCAGGTTATACCTGTGCCGTATTTTTTGGAAAGCACTGGGCATTGCAGCAGTCCGAACTCCGTTTTTCGTTCTGACGCTCAAAGGCTCAAAATGTTCCCTTATTTAAATTTTATTTCAGGCTTTTGCCTCGCCGGTCCTTTTTAGGACATATCGGGCAATAATATCAGCCGTTTCCTCTTTGCCTATGGAGGCGTCAAGGCAAAGATCATAGTTTTCAATATTTTTCCATTCACCGCCGGATGTATTTCTATAGTAATTTGCCCTTGACTCATCCGAACGAAGCATATGCTGCCGTGCCTCTTCCGGGCTGTCACCGTACATTTTTTGAATGTTTGCAATTCGAAAATCGTCCGGCGCATATATAAACACACGCACAACATCCCTGTAGCCGTGGAGCACATGGTCAGCAGCACGCCCCACAATAACGCAGGCACCTGCATCCGCAATTTTCCTTATTACTTTTTCCTGAGCTATAATCCCCTGCCTCATAACATGGGTACTGAGGTAAATCCTGTGCAGGACTTCCGAAGGGTCATCGTAATCCTCGGAAATGAACTCTTTAGCCAGTCCGCTTTCGCAGGCCACAAGGGCCGTAAGCTCTTTATTATAGAAAGGAACATCCAGTTTTTGTGCAACCAGCTCTCCGATCTGCTTTCCGCAGGTTCCGTGCTCACGGGAAATAGTGACCACTGCACCGGGGTGAGTGTCGCTTATTGCCACGGGCGTCTGCTCCGTGCTTTCCGAAACATTCAGTTTTTTGAAGAAGTGAATGGTAAGTACAGTGATTACTGTCCCCGCGACAAGATCTGAAAGCGGTGATGCAATCAAAATGCCGTAGATGCCGGAGCCTGCCTGTCTCATTTCCAGTGCCTTGCAGAGCACTATTGTAAATGTTACAAAGCAGAAGGTATCACGAATGACGGAAGCAACCATAGCGTGAACAGCTTTTCCGATGGACTGGAAAAAGATAGATGATATTTTAATAAAGCAGGTAACAAATGTCAGGCTCAGAAACACTCTGAAGCTCTTCACTGCAAAATCCATGTACAGGTCGTTCTGCTTTCCGAAAATGCCGATTACAAGCTGAGGGCATACCTCAAAAATCACCGTAGCCACAATCCCAACCGCCAAGGTAGTAAACAGGATAAGCAGATATGTATGCTTGACTCGGTCCATTTTCTGTGCACCGTAGTTATAGCCCAAAATCGGCTGACCGCCTAAAGCAATTCCTACCACAATATTGCAGACAATGGTATAAACCTTTGTCTGGATACTGAAAACCGACATAGGAATATCGCTTCCGTAGATGGAAAGAGCGCCGTATTTTGCCAGTGTAACATTGCAAAGCAGAGTCATTATTACCATGGAAATCTGGATTATAAATGTTGAGCCGCCCAGCACAATAAGGTTTTTCAGCATAGCAGGATTTATTTTGAAGCTGCTTTTTGTCAGGCGGAAGGTTTTGGGACGGAAAAAATATTTCACACTTACAATAAAAGAAACCACCTGTCCCACAGCCGTAGCAATGGCAGCTCCCTTTATGCCCCAGTCAAGCAGGAAGATACAAATGGGGTCAAGAATAATATTCAAAACCGCTCCCGAGGCCATTGCCGCCATTGCATAGGTAGGGCTTCCGTCCGCTCTTATAATGCCGTTCATTACATTTATCAGTAAATAAACAGGGAAAAACGCAGCTATGATTTCAAAATAGTCAATGGCAAGCTCCAGAGTTGCATCTGAGGCACCAAACATTCGCATTAAGGGACGGCAGAACACAAGGCAGACCACTGAGAGCACAATGCTTATCAAAAACGATGCCGAAAGGCCCGTTCCAACGCATTTATGTGCGCTTTCACTGTCCTGCCGCCCTGAACATATGCTCAGATATGCTGTAGCACCGTCTCCCACACACCATGCAAAGGCGTTCGCAATACATATTATTGGGAACGAAATGCCGGTAGCCGCATTGCCCAAATACCCAAGGCTGCTGTTGCCTATAAAAATCTGGTCAACTATATTGTATAGTGCACCAATTAAAAGTCCCACTACACAGGGAAAGGAAAATTTAAACAAAAGTTTGGGTATAGGTTCCATACCAAGCATTTTGCTGTCATCCATATGTATAACCTCCTCCTAAATGTAAAACCGCAAGTAGTTTTGCCATAACATCAACTGTCATCTTATAGCAAAACTATTTGCGGTAGTTTGTAGAAACGTTCACCCGATTGTGAACTTATATAAGAAAAATATGCAATTGTCGTATAATCTATCACACCGTGTACCGCTTGTCAAGAAAATAATCTGATGCTGTCACTTTATTTTCGTAAAAACCGACAACTGCAAGAATAAAGCAGTACCAAAGCTTTAGCGCTCTGGTACTGCCTGCTTTTGTAAGTAATTCAATCCGGCTGAGGCCGAATTATAATTGCCGCAGAAGCATTCCGTGCTATTATTGCACAGCAGAAGTCTGAAAAAATTAAAATCAGCCCTTCATTGCCTCGGCTGTAGCAACTGCAACGGCAACGGTTGCACCAACCATGGGGTTGTTGCCCATGCCAAGGAAGCCCATCATCTCAACATGAGCAGGAACGGAAGAAGAACCTGCAAACTGAGCATCTGAGTGCATACGACCCATGGTATCGGTCATGCCGTAGGAAGCAGGACCTGCAGCCATGTTATCGGGGTGAAGAGTACGGCCTGTGCCGCCGCCGGAAGCGACGGAGAAGTACTTCTTGCCCTGCTCGATGCATTCCTTCTTGTAGGTACCTGCAACGGGATGCTGGAAACGGGTGGGGTTGGTGGAGTTACCGGTAATGGAAACATCAACGTGCTCCTTGTGCATAACAGCCACGCCCTCACGGACATCATCACAGCCGTAGCAGCGAACCTCTGCACGCTCACCCTCGGAATAAGGAATTTCACGGACGATTTTCAGCTCGCCGGTGTAGTAGTCAAACTCAGTCTGAACATAGGTAAAGCCGTTGATACGGGAAATAATCTGTGCTGCATCCTTGCCAAGACCGTTAAGGATAACACGCAGGGGGTTTTTGCGGGCCTTGTTGGCGTTCTTAACTATACCGATTGCACCCTCGGCGGCTGCAAAAGACTCGTGGCCTGCAAGGAATGCGAAGCACTCGGTCTCCTCTGAAAGGAGCATAGCCCCCAGATTACCGTGGCCAAGACCAACCTTGCGGTCATCTGCAACGGAGCCGTCAAGGCAGAAGCTCTGCAGACCCTCGCCTATCTTTCTTGCTGCATCCGCAGCGTTCTGAACACCGGATTTTATTGCAATAGCTGCACCGACGCAGTAAGCCCAGCGAACGTTTTCAAAGCAGATGGGCTGAATACCGGCAGCGATTTCGTAAGGGTCAAAGCCCTTGGCTTTGCAGATTTCTCTGCACTCTTCAACGGAGGAAATGCCGTACTGAGCAAGAACACCGTTTATTTTATCTATTCTTCTCTCGTAGTTTTCAAACAGAGCCATTGTATGATCCTCCTATTATTCCTGACGGGGGTCAACATACTTGACCGCATTGTCAAACTGGCCGTAATGACCGGTGGCTTTCTGGACAGCCTCATTTGCATCCATGCCTTTTTTGATGAAGTCCATCATCTTGCCAATGCTTACGAACTCATAACCAACGATTTCGCTGTTGGCATTGAGTGCAAGTCTGGTGATGTAGCCCTCGGTAAGCTCCAGATATCTGGGGCCCTTTTCTTTGGTTGCAAAAGTGGTACCAACCTGAGAGCGAAGGCCTTTTCCAAGGTCTTCAAGAGAAGCACCGACAGCCAGACCGCCTTCGGAGAATGCAGACTGTGAACGTCCGTATACGATCTGGAGGAAGAGTTCACGCATTGCAGTATTGATGGCATCGCATACAAGGTCAGTATTGAGGGCCTCAAGGAGGGTCTTGCCAATGAGAATTTCAGAGGCCATTGCGGCAGAGTGAGTTATGCCGGAGCAGCCCAGAGTCTCAACAAGAGCTTCTTCAATAATACCGTCTTTAACATTAAGAGTCAGTTTGCATGCACCCTGCTGAGGAGCGCACCAGCCCACTCCGTGGGTAAAGCCGGAAATATCTTTCAGTTCCTTAACCTTGACCCATTTGCCTTCTTCGGGAATAGGTGCGGGGCCATGGTATGCGCCTTTTGCTACAGGGCACATATTCTGTACTTCTGTGGTGTAGATCATAGCGATCTCCCTTCTGTCATATTGATAAACTATTTATGTAATGGGGAACTCTTCCCCGGGGTTAGTATGCTCAGTGGAGCAGGTTTTCTCCTGTCATTTCGGCAGGCTTGTCAAGTCCCATAATGTTAAGAATTGTGGGAGCAATATCTGCCAGCTTTCCGTCGGAGAGCTTTGCGCCCTTTATGCTTACGCAGAAGGGAACAAGATTTGTGGTATGAGCGGTATTGACTTTACCGTTTTCATCGAACATACAGTCGGCGTTGCCGTGGTCGGCAGTAACAAGCAGAACCGTATCGGAGTGTTTTTCAACTTCGTCTATTATTCTGCCCATGCATTTATCAACAGTCTCAACGGCAGTGACAGCAGCTTCCATAACGCCTGTGTGGCCTACCATATCACAGTTTGCAAAGTTGCACACGATAAGCTGGTATTTTTCGGAAGCTATGGCCTCAACAACCTTATCGCATACCTTTTCGGCGCTCATCGCAGGGACAAGGTCATAAGTGGCATATTCCTTTGGAGAGGGTACAAGGCAGCGCTCCTCGCCCTCGGCCTGCTTCTCAACTCCTCCGTTAAAGAAGAAGGTAACATGAGCGTATTTTTCAGTCTCAGCCACACGGAACTGCTTCAGTCCCTTTGCGCTTACATAATCGCCCAGTGTATTGTCTATTTCCTCCGGAGGATATGCAATGGGAAGAGGAAGAGTTTCATCATACTGTGCAGTGCATACATATGAGAGGGGATAAACAGTCTTTTCACGCTTGAAGCCGTCGAAGTCTTCAAGGTTCAAAGCCCATGTCATTTCTCTTGCTCTGTCAGGACGGAAGTTCATAAAGATAACGCTGTCGCCCTGATTGATAACGCCCTCAGGGCATACCACAACAGGCTTTACAAATTCGTCGGTAATATCCTGAGCATAGCTCTCTTCCACTGCGTGAACTGCATCAGGGTCCATAACGCCCTTACCGCACACCAGCGCATTGTAGCCTTCCTCCACACGATCCCAGCGTTTATCTCTGTCCATGGCATAGAAGCGGCCCTGAACGGTTGCGATCTTGGCGTTGCCCAGTTCATCGCACTTATCCTGAAGCTGCTTTACAAAGCCTGCGCCGCTTTTAGGCGCAACATCACGGCCGTCAAGGAAGCAGTGGACAAATACCTTTTCTGCGCCTCTCTGCTTTGCCATATCCAGAATACCGAAGATATGGTTCAGGTGGCTGTGAACACCGCCGGTGGAGAGCAGCCCCATAATGTGGAGAGCCTTGCCGTTTTTCACGGCGTCATCAATAGCCTTTATATAAACTTCGTTTTTGAAGAAGTCTCCGTTTTCAATGTCTCTGCTTATTTTAGGCAGGATCTGGAAAACTACACGGCCTGCGCCGATGTTGGTATGACCAACTTCGGAATTTCCCATCTGTCCCTCAGGCAGACCTACATCCATACCGGATGCGGACAGTCTGGAGCAGGGATACTCGGAAAAGAACTTATCAAGATTTGGTTTTTTGGCCTGTGCAATGGCGTTTCCCGCCGTGGGAGCCGCCAGACCGTAGCCGTCCATAATAATAAGAACTGCTTTTTTAGTCATTTTCAGCACTCCTGATTAGTTGCTTCAATAATTTTTGCGAAATCAGCGGGTTTGAGAGACGCACCGCCTATAAGTCCGCCGTCGATGTCGGGCTGAGCCAGAAGCTCTTCTGCATTCTGGGCGTTCATGCTGCCGCCGTAAAGGATGCTGATAGCTCTTGCAGGGCGTGCGCCGTAGATTTTGCGGATAACTGCACGGATACCCTCGCATACCTCCTGAGCCTGCTCTGCAGTAGCGGTTTTGCCGGTTCCGATTGCCCAAATAGGCTCATATGCGATAACGCAGCGGCGAAGCTTAGTAGCGTCAATGCCGGAAAGAGCGGTTTTGACCTGATATGCCACATATTCCATGGTAAGATCCATTTCACGCTGTTCAAGGCTCTCGCCCACGCAGATGATGGGAACTATGCCCTTTTCAAGCAGAGCCTTTGCCTTGACATTTACCTGAATGTCGGTCTCGCCGTGGTACTGGCGGCGCTCGGAGTGGCCTACAATGCAGTACTTTGTGCCTGCATCTGCCAGCTGAGCTGCGGAAATTTCGCCGGTGTATGCGCCTTTTTCATACATGGAAACATCCTGAGCACCTGCTGCAACCTTGCAGTCCTTGCCGGCCTTAATCATGGAGGGAACCATGATTGCAGGAGTGCAGAGCACTACATCGCAGTTTCTGCTTTTAGGCATATTGCTCTTGAGCTCTTCCATGAAAGATTTAATGCCGGAGTTAAGCATATTCATTTTCCAGTTTCCGGCTATAACTGTCTTGCGATACTTTCTGTTCATTTATATTCTCCGTTTCTTGGTCACGGGGAGCAGGTCAAGCCCACTCCCCCTTGTGTTTTAAACTACTTATTTATCAAGCAGGCAAGCTACGCCGGGCAGCTCCTTGCCTTCAAGGAACTCCAGAGAAGCGCCGCCGCCGGTGGAGATATGGGTAATTTTATCTGCGTAGCCCAGCTTTTCAACAGCGGAAGCAGAATCGCCGCCGCCTACGATAGTTACAGCGCCGGACTCAGCCAGAGCCTTTGCCATAGCCTTGGTGCCGTTTGCAAAGCTGTCAAACTCAAATACGCCCATAGGTCCGTTCCATACGATAGTACCTGCGCCCTTTGCGGCCTCTGCAAACATCTCTGCGGTTTTAGGTCCGATGTCCATACCCATAAGGTCTTCAGGAATATTTTCACCTACTTCAACAGGCTCTGCATCAGCGGAAAATTCCTTTGCGCAGCAGTGGTCAACAGGAAGCAGGAACTTAACACCCTTTTCCTCTGCCTTCTTGATCATATCCTTTGCGTAGTCGATACGGTCGGCCTCAAGGAGAGACTTGCCTATTTCGCAGCCCTGAGCCTTTTTAAAGGTATATGCCATACCGCCGCCGATGATAATGGTGTCTGCTTTCTCAAGCAGGTTGTTGATAACATTTATCTTGTCGGAGACCTTTGCACCGCCCAGTACGGCAACAAAGGGGCGCTTGGGATCATCAAGAGCCTTACCCATAACGGACAGCTCTTTTGCAACAAGAAGTCCGGAGTACGCAGGCAGAAATGCTGCTACACCGGCAGTGGAGGCGTGGGCTCTGTGTACGGTGCCGAAAGCATCAGATACAAATATTTCAGCCATGGAAGCCAGTTCCTTTGCAAAATCAGCGCCGTTTTTCTCCTCACGGATGTCAAAGCGCAGGTTCTCCAGAAGCATAATCTCACCGGGCTTCAATGCTGCGGCCTTTGCCTTTGCATCCTCACCGATTATGTCTTTTGCGAAAATAACATCCTGCTGAAGAAGCTCTGAAAGTCTCTTTGCTACGGGAGCAAGAGTGAGGTTTTCCTTCCACTCGCCTTTGGGCTTGCCAAGGTGAGAGCAGGCAATGACAGCAGCACCGTTGTCAAGCAAATACTTAATTGTAGGAATTGCAGCAACAATACGCTTGTTGCTGGTGATTTCTCCGGTCTCCTTATTCTGAGGAACGTTGAAATCGCAGCGGAGCAGAACCTTTTTACCTTTTACGTCGACATCGTAAATAGTCTTTTTGTTGTAATTCATGGTTTATCCTCCTAAAAAATATACATCAGTTTTGTGACATAGAGCCTTCATCCAGAAGTCCCGGAAAATTCTGCTGGCGAAGGGCATCATATGCCAATATAGCAACGGAGTTTGACAGATTCAAGCTCCGGGCATCACTAATCATTGGGATTCTTATACATCTGTCCCTGTATTTCTCCCTAAGCCATTGGGGCAGACCGGCAGTCTCCTTGCCGAACATAAGCGTAACATTTTCTCCGCTCATATCCACATCCGAATAGGCTTTCGGGGCCTTGGTGGTGGCGAGATAAAGATTATCGTCGCCGTTTTTTTCAAAGTACTCGTCAAGGTTCTCGTATACTCTTATGTCCACTAAAAACCAGTAATCAAGTCCGCATCGTTTAACCTTGCTGTCTGAAATATCAAAGCCCAGAGGCTTTATGAGATGCAGCACCGCTCCCGTGCAGGCGCAGGTGCGTGCTATGGCACCGGTGTTAAACGGTATTTCCGGCTCAACCAGAACTATATTAAGCATTTTGTACCGTCCTATTGCTGAAGCTATTCTTAATTTTAGCAGAAGTTTTGAAATAACTTTCTTCTGTTCGACTACATTTTAGCACAAAAGTTAGAAAAATCATGCACTTTTTTAGCTTTTTTGCAAGTTCTTGCATAATAGACAAAAGTAGTCTATAATCAGTCACGTTATATGGGCATTTATTGGCATTTTGCCTATGCCGATTGAATGGTAAAAATACTTTGCAAAGGAAATTTATTATGGATTATATTTGCAGTGACTGTCCGAGAAACTGCGGCATTTTAAGAGGTGAAAAGCTTACAGGCGGAATATGTGCAAGCCCCTCCGTCAGCCATGTTGTAAGAGCCGCTCCGCACTTTGGTGAAGAGCCGTGCATAAGCGGAGTTAACGGTTCAGGAGCCGTCTTCTTTTCCGGCTGCAATCTAAGGTGTGTTTTCTGCCAAAACAGGGAGATAAGCCGTTCAGCTGCCGGAAAGGAGCTTAATTTTACCCAGCTGCGGGAGCTTTTTCTCAGACTGAGAGACACGGGTGTACACAACATAAATCTTGTCACACCCAGTCATTACATAAGAGAAATTGCCAAAGCTCTGGACGGGCTGGAGCTTGGTATTCCCGTGGTCTGGAACAGTTCCGGATACGACAAGGCAGAGTCCCTGAAAATGTTGGAGGGTCTGGTGCAGATATATATGCCGGATTTAAAATATCTGAAATCCGAACCTGCAAAGCGGTATTCCGCCGCTCCGGACTATCCTGAGCTTGCCTCCGCCGCAATCAAAGAGATGTTCCGTCAGGTAGGGCCTTACAAAATGGACGATGACGGGATTTTAAAATCCGGTCTTATAATACGCCATCTCATTCTGCCTCAGCAGGAGCTGAACACAATGGATGTTATAGATTTTGTGGCTGAGGAGTTCCCGAAAGGCAGCGTGTTATTCTCTCTTATGAGCCAGTACACCCCCATGCCGTGGCTTAAAGATTTTCCCGAACTGCAAAACCCGATAGACGAGGAGACAAGCCTGAATCTTCGTTCATATATGCTCAAAACAGGAATAGAGGACGGTTACTGGCAGGACGGTGCATCAGCCACCGACGAGATGATTCCGGACTTTGACCTTACCGGACTTGATAATTTATAAAGTATTGACAGTTAATCACAATAATATTAGTATTGTATGAAACATACATCCCGGTTTGATGTATCAAAAAAGGAGAAATAGACATGAACTACAACGAAATACACGACGCTGCCAAAACGCAGGTCGGCCCTTATTGCAAGAACTGCCCCGTCTGCAACGGCCTTGCCTGCGGAAATGCCATGCCCGGCCCCGGCTGCAAATTCCCCGGTAATGCAGCCGCAAGAAACTTTGCGAAATGGCAGGAAATCTGCGTAAACATGGACACCCTTTGTCCCAACACCGAGCCTGACATAAGCTTTGAGCTTTTCGGCAGAACTTTTTCCGCCCCTGTTTTTGCCGCTCCCTTAGGTGCCATTGATATGCACTACGGACCTAAGTATAAGGATCAGGAGTATAACTCTCTTTTGATAAAGGCTGCCTATGAATACGGTGTTTTAGCTCTCACCGGTGACGGCGTTAACCCTGACATTATGAAATCCGCCGTTTCCGATATGAAGAAGTATGACGGCGTAGGTATCCCTACCATCAAGCCCTGGAACAAGGAGTTTGTTTTTGAAAAGCTGGACATTCTCAACGAGAGCGGGATTTTTGCCGCTGCCATGGACGTTGACGGTGCAGGTCTGCCCTTCCTCAAGGCCATGAACCCCAACGCCGGCAGCAAGTCTGTGGACGAAATGAAAGAGATCGTCTCCTACGCCAAAATGCCTTTCATGGTAAAAGGTATAATGACTGTAAACGGCGCGCTTAAGGCTGTTGAAGCAGGGGCAAAGGCAATCGTAGTTTCCAACCACGGCGGCCGTGTTCAGGGCGGCGTTCCCTCTACTGCCGAGGTTCTCCCCGCAATCGCCGAGGCCGTTAAGGGTCAGGTTAAAATTTTTGTTGACGGCGGCATTCGTTCCGGCGTTGACGTGTTCAGGGCTTTGGCTCTCGGCGCCGACGCAGTTCTTATCGGCCGTCCCATCCTTAACATGATATACGGCGGCGGTGAAGAAGGCTTCAAGGTCTACATGGACAAGATCGTAGGTGAACTCAAGTCCACCATGACCATGTGCGGCGCTGCTTCTCTCAAGGATATTGACAGAAGCAAAGTTTATCTGGGTTAATATATACTTCTGTTTTAAACAAAAAATCCCGATGCTTTTGCATCGGGATTTTTTAATAAGCTTAAACACACAATTACATCGTGCGTGCTTTCATTCCTGTTACATATTTAAATTAGTCACATAATTATTGCTGTGTTTACATATGTTTTCGGGTTAGTCGTATTATGTAAACAAAATTATGTTATCTAACTAAGACTATTTCGCCGAAGAATTCAGGTCTGTGAAAATCCGGCTGTGGCACATCCACCGGATTCCACATTCCAAAATGGGGATTTGGCAAATCATCGCCGCAGCGATAAAAATTTCCTTTTATGACGTCCCCTGCCTGAAATTTTTCCTTACCGTACAGAGTTTTCACCGTCTCAACAGGAATGAACAGTTCCAAAGTCCAGAATTCTTCATGGATTTCCGTTTTAGCCTCCGGCATTATGTCAACCATATTCCGTACAGCTTTCCGTTCTTTCCTGCTTTCCCCGATTTTGCAATGCAGATTTCCGTTGGCGTTTGCCTCAAAGTTTACATACCTGTCGTCATACTCAGGGTTGAAATTTGCAAAAAACTCCATACAGGAATCAAAATGCACCGCTCCGTCAGGTTCGTTGTGGAGAGCAAGCGGCTCTTTTTCAAAGGTTTTCATCTTAACCAGAAAGCCTTCATTCTCCACAAAAACGGCCTGCCCCTCAGTCTCCGGACCGTTTTTTTCAGTCCACCGGAAAGTGAGCCTGAATTTAGGTGCAAGTTCAATCGCTCTGCGGTCTGAGACTATTTTCATGTCGTATCTCATTCCGTTATTCCTTCAACAACGTTCAGGATTATGTTAACTGCAACATCCATGTCCTCCACGCAGATATGCTCATAAGGACCATGGAAGGAATATCCGCCTGTGCCTAAATTGGGGCATGGCAGCCCCTTGGATGAAAGGTTTGCGCCGTCTGTACCGCCACGGATAGGCTGAATGAGAGGTTTGATTCCTGCCTTTTCAATGGCAGCCTTTGCAAGCTCCACAACCTCCATACGGTCTTTTATAAAATCCGCCATATTGGAATACTGCTCTTTTATGCTTAAAACAGCAGTTCCCTCCCCATACTTTTCGTTTATAACTTTCTCGATATGGCGCAGGCAGTTTTCTCTGGCCTTGAAGCTCTCCTTGTCGTGGTCACGGACAATATACTTCAAAACCGCTTTTTCCACATTTCCCTGCATATCTGTCAGGTGGAAGAA
>JARHZW010000069.1 GCA_029264685.1 Candidatus Limivicinus sp. | reverse complement strand
AAAAATAAAATCGTCAATATCAACTTCCATTTTTATACCTCCTAATTCAACAGCATATAACCAATATATGCGTGAGCAATAAAAAGTATGACTATTTTTTTAAAATTTCAAACTTAAAATAAAAAATCTTTTTTCTCCTTGAACAAATCCCTATTTTGAGCTATAATCTTTTAGTCTGCAATATTGCGGAAATGTATACCAAAATAAAGGATGACATAAAATGAGTGCGTCAACTGAAAAGAAAAACCGTCAGGCCGCCCGTGAAGCCGGAACTGACAAAAAAACTCTTGCTGCCGTTAAAGAGGCTAAGCAGAAAAGAAACAGCAAAATCAAGTGGACTGTCGGTACAATAGCCGTTATTCTTGTAATAGCTCTTGTTGTAGTTCTCAGTGCCACATCCATTCTTTACACCGGCACCACGGCTCTCACCGTGAACGGCGAAAAGATCACCCCTGCTGAAATGAACTATTACTATTCAACTCAGTTCTACAGCCTTGCAAATCAGTACGGAGATTACGCTCCTCTGATGGGCCTTGATTTAAGAGGCGGAACTGCAGGTCTTGCCCACCAGACATGCCCCATGCTGCCTGACGGCGGCACATGGAAGGATTACTTCCTTCAGGCTGCAAAAGACGAGATCCTTCAGATCCGTGCCATTGAAAAGTATGCAAATGACAACGGCATTGCCCTCACTGATGAGGAGATTGCTAAGGTTGACAGCAGCTTTGACGGTATGGAGCAGCTGGCAAAATCTCAGGGCTTTGGCAGTGTTGACAAGCTTTTTGCCGCAAACTACGGCGCAGGCGTAGACAAGGTTCTTGTCCGTGAAGCAAGCCTTAAATCCGCTCTTGTTTCCAAGGTGCTGGATCAGACGGCAGACAGCTTCCATTATGATGATGCTCAGCTGGAGGACTACTACAAGAGTCTTAACGGCGAGAGCGATGTTTATGATTATGTATACTATTATATTCCCGCCGGCACCGTTGAGACAACAAACGAGGACGGCGAGACCGTGACCGAGCCTAACGACGACACCAGAGCAGAGGCCCTTAAAAAGGCAGAGGCCATCGTTGCTTCCTATGAGGATGCAAAAGGCAAGGACTTTGTGGAAAACTTTAACGCCGCAGTAGCCGAGAACGTGGAGGGCGCCTCCGGTAACCGCCGCAACAGCCCCGCAAGCTCTCTGGGAGTATACAAAGAGTGGCTCACCGGCAGCCATAAGGCCGGCGATATAGGCATCGTAGCAAACACCGACAATAACGGTCAGTATGTTGTAATGTACCTTGACCGCAATGATAACCACTACCCCATGGCTCAGGTTCGCCACATTCTGGTAAGAGCCGTTGCAGGTGAGGACGGTACCTTTACCGAGGAAGCCAAGGCCGAAGCAAAGGCCAAGGCCGAGGATATCCTTAACGAGTGGAAGAGCGGAGACATGACCGAGGACAGCTTTGCAGAGCTTGCAAACAAGTACTCCGAGGACCCCGGCTCAAACACCCGTGGAGGACTTTATGACAACGTCGCAAAGGGTCAGATGGTCGAAGAGTTTGACCGTTTCTGCTTTGAGGGCCACAAGCCCGGCGATACCGGCATCGTGTACGGCGAGAGCGGCGGTGTGCCCGGATACCATGTCATGTTCTATGTAGGCGAGGGAGATCTTTACAGCAACTACATTGCCAAGAACGCCCTTTTGAATCAGGATATGAACAAGTGGATGGAAGAGGTCAGCGCAGGTTATGAAGCCGTTGAAGGCTTCGGGCTTCGCATGGTCGGCTAATAATAATTTAAAACCCGCAGATTTAAAATTCTGCGGGTTTTTCTGTATGGAGGAATATTTTATGGATGAAAGGACCCTCAGAGTCCGTATGCTTTTAGGGGATGATGCCATGGATAGGCTGTGGAACAGTCATGTGGCGGTTTTCGGTCTGGGCGGAGTTGGCTCATGGTGTGCCGAGGCACTGGCACGCTCAGGTGTGGGCAGGCTCACCCTTGTTGACAGCGACGAGGTAAGCGAGAGCAATATAAACCGACAAATAATAGCCCTGAGTTCAACCGTAGGCAGACCTAAAGCGGAAGTGCTGGCCGAGAGGATAAGGGATATAAACCCGAAAATTCAGGTCAACCCCATTGTTGGACTATATGAAGCCAAACGCAGGGAGGAGTTTTTCTCCGATTATGACTACCTTGTTGACGCCATCGACCTTGTATCCTGTAAAATAGACCTTATCATGAGCTGCCGTGAGCGAAAAATACCCGTAATTTCAGCTCTGGGCACCGGCAATAAAATGGATGCCTCTCTTTTGCAGATAAGCGACATTTCCAAAACCACCGGATGCGCCCTTGCAAGAGTGGTGAGAAAAGAGCTGCGAAATTTGGGCGTAACTCACCATCCCGTTGTATTCAGTGCCGAAGAGCCTATGCACCCTGCCCAGTATGAAGCTCCCCCTCCCGGCAGGCGCAGTATCCCAGGTTCTCTGTGCTGGGTACCGGCAACGGCAGGGCTGCTTTTGTGTCAGCATGTAGTCTCAGAGCTTGCAGGCAAGCTTTCATCTGAGATTTAGAACAGCAAAGCACTGCATATAAAAAACCGACTGTATGGTTACAGTCGGTTTTTTCATAGATGCACTCTAAGACACGGCGGATTACTCCTGATAACTGGCTTTCCATTCCTCCGGACCGCAGGTAGCTTCCTCATCGGGAATACTGGCAGACACCACCGGTTTACCGGTGTGGCAATTATATATGGTGAACCTAACGCTCCATTCCGTAGTGTTGTTTTTCAGAATGTAGTTCATTCCGTAGCCTGCTGTCAGCATAAACACAGCTTTGATGTTGGTAGTCGGCGGAAGCTTCTCATCAAAATACAGATTTACATTCTGATAGCTCTCGTCAGGCTCAAAGCGGTACTCCTCGCTGTAAGACATAAACTCCTCAGCAATCTGGCTGCTGTATTCGTCATTGCGCTCAATCAGCTTATCTCTCTGCTGCTCCGTCAGCTCAAGCTGCACCCCCTCATCGGTCACCTTTGCATCTGTATAGTAATCGCTGCCCAGTTTACGGAAGCTTTCGGCGGCCTCCTCCAATGTTGAGCCTGCGTAATCCCAATAGGATTTGGGCAGTAGGTAGGTCTCTGTTTCCTGAGCTTCGGCAGGGGCTGACGGCTGATCTTCAACATCTGCGGACTGCTCCTTTCCGCCGCAGGCGGCAAAAGACAGGCAGATTGAAAGCATAAGCATTACAGAAAGTATTTTTTTCATAATAGGCTCCTTTTCTATTATTTATAGCAATTATAGCTAAATCCGTTATCGCCGCAAAAAATCGCTTCGTTATTCTGCTTAAAGAATAGCACAAAGCTTCAGGTCTTTCAACTGAATTATATAAGTATGTCTGTCCTCGGCAAGGGTATTTCCTGTTTGGCACAAAAGGGTGAATTTAAGAGGATAAAGGCATATTTTTCTTTCAAAATCTTTGCTTTTCAGGAAGAATACTGGAAATTTTATTTCTTTACAGGGTCTAACAATCAGCAGCTTCAAAAATAACAGTAAGGAGGATAAAAATGAAAAAATTTCTGAGCGTTTTTCTTGCCGTGTTAATGGTCTTTTCTCTGTGTGCCTGCGGCGC
>JARHZW010000037.1 GCA_029264685.1 Candidatus Limivicinus sp. | reverse complement strand
CCATCCATGTCTCACTGGGAACTGAGAGTGCCTGCTGAAGCTCAAACCATCTGACTGCACTGTTTTCACCCTCGCAAACTCTGAGCTTTTCCTCCTCATCCGCTTCAAAAAGATAGGTCACATTCATATGCAGATGCGAAGACAGATACTCTCCTCTCTTTTCATGGCCGTCAACCGTCAGTACCTCCAGAGAATATATACTGTTACTGAGCGCTTTAGGGCTTTTTATTCCCGTCTCTTCACACAGTTCCTTTAAAGCCACATGAAAAAGGTCTTCGTCACCGTCGGCATGGCCGCCGGTCCATGACCATGAGTGGAAAATATTGTGGTACACCATAAGCACCTTGCTTCTGTCCTTATTGACGCACCATGCGGACGCAGTCATATGGGCAATGCTGTTGGACCTGAAAAAAGCGTCAGGATTATTTCCCAGAAAATTCAGTATAAATTCCCTGTCCCGCTCCTCTTGTTCGTTAAAGGGAACATAGCTTTTTATATCCTCATAAATTTTCATCAATCCGCCACCTTATATACATCGTGCCTTAGATTTAAAAATGTGGGCAGCTGTCGTCTCGTCTCATCAACTCTGTTTAAATCTATATCCGAGTAGATAATCTGTTCTTTCTCGTCACAGCATGCCAGCAGTTCCCCCAAAGGTGACACAATGGCGGAGTGACCCCAGCATTCGTAGCTGAAGCCCTCATATTTTGCAGCGGCACAGCCCACAAGAAACACCTCGTTGTCCACCGCTCTCATTTTCAAGGTCATATCCCAGTGTGCAGGGCCGGTTTTCATATTGAACTGAGCCGGAACTATGATAAGCTCCGCTCCTCTCACCGCCATTGCCCTGAAAAGCTCGGGAAAGCGCAAATCGAAGCAGACTGCACATCCCATTTTTCCGAATTTGGTATCGAAAACCGTAATCTGGTTTCCCGGTTCAAAATTATTGGACTCTTTAAAACGCATCCCCGGAAAGTCCACATCGAAAAGGTGTACCTTTCTGTGTCTGGCTATCTGCCGCCCGTTTTCGTCAAAAACAAAGCAGGTGTTGTATAGCTTTCCGTCCTCGCTTTCAGGTACAGACCCTCCCGCAAGGATAACCCCGTTTTCCTTTGCCCAGTTTTTCATATGGTCTACGGTTTCCTGGTGGCCCATAGCTGCAAAGCTTTTAAAGTACCGTTTATCATATGGGCAGGAAAACATCTCAGGCAGAACAACCACTTCTGCCCCGTTGGCGGCGGCCTGCTTTACCATAAGCTCGGTTTTTGCCATCGTCTCTTCCCAGACAAGCTCCGTTCTGAGCTGTATGGCAGCCAGCTTGAATTTATTATTGCTCATAGCGAATTCAAATACTCCTCAATGTCAAAATCCACGGTTTTTTCGTCCTTACGCAGGTATAGGGGGTGGTGGGGGTGACCTTTTTTTGAGCGCTTACCTGCACACAGCCAGTGGCCTCCGTATTCTATGCCCAGATCCGCCATTTCACGCAGGCAATAGGGCAGATAGTCCCGTTTTTCCACTATGGTCCCCCATGCCGCCCAGATAGCAGGAGACACGCCCCCCTCAGAAACGCTTTTTAGAATGTATCTGAACGCCTCCATATTTTCTCTGTGCAGCTTCTCGTTCAGCTTTCCGTCCATATCGTCAGGTCTTGTTGCCCGCTGGGCGTAAACATTAAACATTATGAAGCTGTCAAATCCGTTTCCGGCGGCAATGCGCTCAACGGATTTAAGAGTGTTGTCCAGATTGTCAGGCTCCGCAGTGGAGGGGTTTATGCCAATGCAGATAAGAGGGTTTTTCCCTCTTGTTCCCAATATGTATCGGTATTCGGTGTAAAAATCAGGTACATACAGCCATTTGTTTACATCGTAGCCGCCGGTTTTTCCCGAGCGCTCCATAGCTTCGCTGAAGCTGAGTATATCCACTGCACAGCTTTCGCAGGTCGGAATATGCATAAATAAAAATCTCCTTTCAGCTTTTAATACAGGAAAAAGCGGAACGGCAGGCACAGCCAAATCCTTATGCCCCCGTTCCGCCTTTAATGCTTATATAACCGCACTGAGAAGATACACCCACAAAGGAATAACTATCATGGACAGCACGGTGCCGTGAAGTATGCCCTCGGAAGCAAAAACTCCGTCGCCGGTATACTGAATGGCAAGTATGGAAATCATAACCGCCGCAGGACTTGCAGCCAGTATTACAGCTGAAATAAGCAGCACAGGATCTGTGGTTATAAACGAACACACAAGCCACACAACAGCAGGTATGAAAACCAGCTTGAAAAAGCTTATGAAATAAAGCTTTCCGTTTTTAAATGTATCCAGCAGGTTCACAGAGCCTAATGAGCTGCCTATAACAATCATGGACATAGGCATGGTGGCTCCCGAAATACTGCCGCAAAGCTCAGACACCACTCTGGGTATAGGCGGCTGAATAAAGAATATAAGTGCCGCCACAATGGTTGAGATCAGAGGAACGGTCAGCACTTCCTTTAAGTGTACTTTGTTTTCCTCGCTTCCCCGTTTCAGCAGCCAGACTCCGTATGTATACAGGATAACATTAAAAGGAATTGCGGACAGGGAGCAGTAGAACACCGCTACAGGTCCGAAAATCTGGTCAAGAACAGGCAAAGCAATAAACATGGTGTTGGGAGCCCCCATAAGAAGCTGAACCACGCCGCCGCCTTTTTTTACCATTGGTATGCAAAGTCCCGCAAGAGCCGCCAGACCGAAGCCGGCAGCCATTGAGATAGTCAAAACCGCAAATATAATGCCGAAGTTCATTTCCACCATGTCCGGACTGATTTTCAGCACGGAATTTATGATGGTTGCGGCCATGAAAAAGTTAATAACAAGTTTGCTTGCTGTTTTTGTAAACTCAGGACCGGCAATGCCCTTCTTTGCAACAATATAGCCGGTCATCATAAGAACCACAAAAATCAGCATTTTTATCAAAAGTCCAGAAAAATCCATTACTTCCTCCGTAGTTAAATATGCAGAATAAGCTTTGCAACGTAGATATATATAAGCAGAGAAACCGCATCTGTAACGGTGGAAATCAGGGGATTTGCCATAACCGCCGGGTCAACTCCGATTTTCTCAGCAAGAATAGGCAGTGTGCTTCCCACAACCTTTGCAAACATAACGATAAAGATTATAGAAAGGCTTACCGTTGCTGCCACAAGGACAGTCACGCTGTCATTCTTCAAAAGCCAGCCGTCTAAAATCAGCATTTTTACAAAGTTGATAACTGCCAGTGACAGTCCACAAAGCAGGGACACCTTCCACTCTTTCCACATTACCTTTAAAGCGTCCTTAGGCTCGATGTCGCCCAAAGACAGGCTTCGTATAACGGCGGTAGACGCCTGAGCGCCTGAGTTACCGCCTGTACCCATAAGCATGGGTATAAAGGCCACAAGGCCTGCCTGCACCGCCAGCATACTCTCGAAAGAGGTGAGGATCATGCTGGTGAAGGTTGCCGACAGCATAAGAAACATAAGCCACGGGATGCGGTTTTTCCACATTTCGACCGTGCTGGTTCTGGAATAGGGCTTATCTGACGGTGTCATACCGGCCATGATTTCAAAGTCCTCGGTGGTCTCCTGCTCCATAACATCGATAATATCGTCAACCGTGACAATTCCCACAAGTCTGCCCTCTTTGTCAACTACCGGCAGGGCCATAAGGTCGTAATTTGAGAATTTCTCCGAAACGCTTTCCTGGTCTTCGGTAGTGGAGGCATAGATAATATCCGTCTCCATAAGGTCCTCGATCACCGTGTCGTCATCGGCAAGCAGCAGATCCTTAACAGTGACTATGCCCTCAAGCTTTCTGTCAGAAGAAATGACAAAACAGACATAAATAGTCTCCTTGTCCTCGCCTATGCGCCGTATGCGGGCAAACGACTCCCTAACATTCATGTATTTTTTCAAATCCACAAACTCAGCGGTCATAATGCTTCCGGCAGAGTTGTCAGGATAGCGGAGGAACTGGTTTATCAGCTTTCTGGTGTCCGATCCGGCTGTACGCATAACACGCTTGACCACATTTGCCGGCATTTCCTCCAGCATATCAACGGCATCGTCAAGATACAGCTCTTCAACGATTCCCGAAAGCTCGGAGTCGGTAATGGAGTTAATAATGCGCTCCTGTTCGGGCGCATCAAAATTTGCAAATACGGCAGCGGCAGTCTCTTTACTCAGCAGTCGGAATACCATGGGCATTCTGTTGTCTTCAATCTGGGCAAGAAAGTCTGCCACGTCATAATCATTCAGTTCTTCCATTCTGGCACGGAGCTGCTTCATGTCTCTTTTGTCCAAAAGCTCCGTCAGTTCTTCTGTTCTTTTTTCGTGGAAGGCGTCAAAGTCAAAAACTTCTTCTTTTTCATCCTCATCCATTGAACTCACCTCCGATATTGCGCTGCAATATTTTACCATGCTCTTGCAATTATTACAAGTCTAAAGGGGTTTTAGTCATAAAAACAACGCATTTTTTGTGAAAATGGTAAATTTATTCCGGCTTACCATATATTTGTAACAAATGTGCATAGACTAATCGGGAAAATATGATATAAATATAATAAGCAAGTTAAAAAAATAGCAATGTCTGTTTAATAATAAAATACAGGAGGTAAATATGTCATACTCAAAAAGAATTCCCGCTTCCGAGAGCCTGCTTAAAAGCATGGACAAATACTGGCGGGCCGCAAACTATCTCACCGCATGCCAGCTCTATCTTCTGGATGATCCCCTGCTTGAAACGCCTCTTACCGCAGATAAAATCAAAAAGAAAATCGTGGGTCACTGGGGTACCTGTCCCGGTCAGAACTTTATTTACACCCACCTAAACCGTGTTATAAAAGAGTTTGACCTTGACATGATATATCTCTCCGGTCCCGGTCACGGCGGCAACGCCATGGTGGCTCAGGACTGGCTTGACGGCAGTTATCAGGAGGTATATCCGGATATAAGCCGTGACAAGGAAGGAATGCAGAAGCTTTTTAAGCAGTTCTCCTTCCCCGGCGGAATTCCCTCCCATGTAGCACCTGAAACTCCCGGTTCCATAAACGAGGGCGGCGAGCTGGGCTATTCTCTGGCCCACGCTTTCGGCGCAGTTACCGATAACCCAAGCCTTATTGCCGCCTGCGTTGTAGGAGACGGAGAGGCAGAGACCGGCCCTCTTGCCACTTCATGGCAGCTCAACAAGTTCCTTTCTCCCGCAACCGACGGTGCCGTTCTCCCAATTCTCCACCTTAACGGCTATAAAATCGCAAACCCAACCATTCTCTCCCGTATCTCCCATGAGGAGCTGGAGGATTTTCTCCGTGGCTGCGGCTGGACTCCATACTTTGTTGAGGGTTCAGACCCCATGGAAATGCACAGAAAAATGGCAGACACTCTGGATGAGTGCATAGAGAGTATTTTAAACTATCAGCATGAGGCAAGAGACAACGCCGCCAAGGAGCGCCCCCGCTGGCCCATGATCGTTCTCCGCACTCCCAAGGGCTGGACCGGTCCCGACTATGTGGACGGGCAGAAAGTCGAAGATTACTGGAGAGCCCATCAGGTACCTATTCAGCCGGACAGTCCTGAGCATATAAGCCAGATAGAAGCATGGCTTCGCAGCTACAGACCCGAGGAACTGTTCGACGAAAACGGAGTTCCCGTTCAGGAGCTTCTGGAGCTGCCTCCCGAAGGCAGGCACAGAATGGGCGCAAATCCCAACGCTAACGGCGGTCTGCTGCTCCGTGACCTGCGTATGCCCGATTTCAGGGAATACGGCGTTTCCGTGCCCTTCCCCGGTGCCGTGGAAAGTCAGGACATGGCAGAGCTTGGAAAATTTGTAAGAGACATTTACAAATTAAACGAAGCTTCCAGAAACTTCCGCTCCTTCGGTCCGGACGAAACCGCATCCAACCGTCTCTCCGCCGTCTTTGAAGCCACCGACAGAGTGTGGAACGGCGACACCACTGCCGATGACGATCACCTGTCCGAAAACGGCAGGGTGATGGACTCCATGCTCTCCGAGCATGTGTGTCAGGGGCTTCTTGAGGGCTATCTGCTCACAGGACGGCATGGTTTCTTTAACTCCTATGAAGCCTTCATAAGAATTGTTGACTCCATGTTCTCCCAGCACGCAAAATGGCTGAAGGTCTGCAATCAGCTGCCATGGAGAGCAAAAATCGCATCCTTAAACTATGTTCTTGCCTCCAACGTATGGCAGCAGGACCATAACGGCTTTACTCATCAGGACCCCGGCTTCCTTGACCACGTTGCAAACAAGAAAGCCGACGTTGTGCGACTCTATCTGCCCCCCGATGCAAACTGCCTTCTGAGCTGCTTTGACCACTGCATCCGCAGCCGCAACTATGTAAATGTCATTGTTGCTTCAAAGCATCCCCGTCCCCAGTGGCTCACCATGGAGCAGGCAGTAAAGCACTGCACTCAGGGTATAGGCATCTGGCAGTGGGCCTCCACCGACAAGGGCGAGGAGCCAGACATTGTAATGGCCTGCTGCGGCGATACTCCCACCCTTGAGACTCTGGCAGCAGTCACCATTTTGCGTGACACCTTCCCAGAGCTTAAAATAAGAGTTGTGAACGTTGTGGACCTTATGCGTCTCCAGTCAAAGGAGCAGCACCCCCACGGTCTGTCCCAGCATGAGTACGACTCAATCTTCACCGCCGACAAGCCCATAATCTTTGCCTTCCACGGCTACCCTTCTCTTATCCACGAGCTGACCTACAAGCGCCGCAACAAGAACATTCATGTCCGTGGATATATCGAGGAAGGCACAATCACCACGCCCTTTGATATGCGTGTGCTGAACCGTCTTGACCGCTTCAATCTTGTCCAGTCTGCAGTGTATAACCTGCCTCAGCTTGGCAACAGAGGCGCATACCTTATTCAGCAGATGAAAGACAAGCTTGTGGAGCACAGACAGTATATCTCAAAATACGGCGAGGATATGCCCGAGGTGGCCGAATGGAAATGGCACTGAGATAAAAAAGTGTATATTCATGTAAAATAATGTCCAAGCACACAAAAAGCTCTCCGAAATGGAGAGCTTTTTTTATATTCAGAATTAAGAACTGCCCGTACGGTCTTTATTATTTCCGATTATTTTTCTCTTAAATAAGCATGGATTTTACAGCGATAACTGACCCACTTTTCGTACAGCCGTAACTATAATAAATTTATCTTATGTTAACTCGGGAGGAAGGAAAAATGTCCTTTGCATCACAGGGGAGGCTGTCCGCATTAAGGGCGGCAGGGGGAAAAATCGACAAGCGCTTTTTAATGGCGGCTCGATGCGGAATTTATATGGTTTTGGGGTTTACCATGTCATGCGCTCGAATTTTGGAAAACGGTGCGCCGCTGGGCATGGCGATGGTGGCCTGTTCGGGAGCCGGAATAACAGGCGTGTTTGCTCTTGCGGGAGCGGCTCTTGGCTATCTTGTGTCAGGCGGAGTTGAATGGGGCATACGCTACATCGCTTCCGCCGTGCTTATATACACAATATCCTTTGTGTTCCACGAGCTGAATATTTACAGACAGAAGTTCTTCATGCCTGCTGCGGCAGCGGCGGTAATGGCACTGACCGGATTTTTGGGAAGCTTTTATACGCCCGAGAGGGAAATTCCGCTGTTAGCCGAACTTTTTCTTGAAACCGCACTGGCTTTCGGCGGTACTTTCTTTTTTAAAGAAGCACTTTCCGAGCCGGGAAGCTCTGAAAATGCGGAGCTTCTGCACAGTATTTCATGTGTCATCATGGCCTCCAGTCTTCTCATGGCTCTCTCCCGAATTGAATTTTTCGGTGTTATATCTCTGGGAAGATTTATTGCCCTTATTCTTGTAATGTGCTCGGCTTTAAAGGGCGGAATGTTCACCGGTGCCGCCGTAGGCACGGTTTTAGGTCTTTCCATGGATATATGCCACATAGGCTCGCCTTTCTATACCATGTCCTACGCATTTTGCGGTCTGCTCTCAGGGGCTTTCTCAAAACACGGCAGACTGATTTTTCTGCTGTCTTTTATTCTATCCGACGCTCTTTCCGTGGTCTGTGCATGGAACACCAAGGTATACATCAGCGCTCTTTTTGAGGTTTTCTGTGCCTCCGTTATATTCATGCTTCTGCCCTCTTCTTTCCTAAACCGCATAGGTCTTGCCTTTCTCTCAATGGAACGGGGAAAGGGCGAAACAGGACTGCGGCGTTTTGTGGCCGCAAAAGTTAAAAATTTAAGCGAAGCCTACGGGGACTTGTATGAAATACTGCGGAAAAATATAGAAGAACCGTACAACGACGAAAACATTGCCAGAGTGTTTGACAGAGCGGCAGACGAGGTATGCGTAGGCTGCAAAAACAAAAACCTATGCTGGAACGCAGACTATGTGGACACTCTTTCCGCAATGAACGACGCAACCAAAGCCATGATAGAAAACGGTAGCCTGCGGGCAACGGATCTGCCGGGATTTTTCAGGGAAAAGTGTATAGGGCTGCCTGCCTTCGTGGCAGCAGTCAACGGCGAGCTGAGAGGGCTGAGTTACCGCCGTCAGCTGAGAGTCAAGCTTTCGGAAAACAGAAGTGTGGCATGGGGACAGTATTCGGATGTGGCGCAGGTACTGGGAAATGTGGCTGAGGAGCTGGGCAGTATAAACGGCTCAGATCCGCTTGCGGAGCGGCGGCTTTTGAGGTATATGCGGACCCTTGAAATTGACGGGGAGGCCTCCGTATACCGTGACAGCGGAGGCAGAATACACGCCGTGGTTGAAAGCGGAAATCTTGCGCCCATATTAAAGGATGAGGATTATCTGGAAAAGCTTTCCTCCGTTGTGGGTGTGCGGCTTTGCAGGCCCTATGCGGATAAGGAGGGAGAATCCAGAATGACGCTTCTTGAAGCGGAGCCGCTGGCCGTTTCCGTAGGCATTGCCGCCCTAAAAAAGAAGGGGGAAAAGGTCAGCGGAGACAAGGGCAGCTATTTCAAGACCGATGCGGGAGTCCTGTGCGTTCTGCTCTCCGACGGCATGGGCTGCGGAGACGAGGCGGCAAAGGACAGCTCTCAGGTTGTAGGAATCCTTGAAAAATTTCTCCGTTCAGGCGTTGACCCTGCGGTGGCCATGAAGATTTTAAACTCGGTAATGCTCCTGCGTGGCCCCGATACCTGGGGTTTTGCAACCGTTGACCTTATGTGCGTAGACCTTTTCAGCGGTGAGACCTGTTTTTATAAATACGGAGCTGCCCCGTCCTATGTAAAAAACGGGAAAAACATACGCCGAATAAAAGGCGAAACTCTGGCCGCCGGTCTTACGGGCGGTGAAGGCATTGCCCCCGACATTGTGCGTATGCGCTTAAAGCCCGGCTCTACCGCAGTAATTGCCTCTGACGGAGTTATTGCCGATTCTGATGACGGCTGGCTCAGAAACATTCTGGCTGAAGATTACGACGACATGAAGAGTCTGGCTCGAAAGCTGATAAAATCTGCCGAAAACTGCTACGGGACTGAGGACGACATGACCGTTTTAACCGTCAGGGTGGAGGAAAGGCAATGAACACGAACCCGAACGAAAATCTCCGTGACAAAATGTTTACCCGCAGCGGTAAACATTCCCCCCGCTCACAGGTCAGACTTAAAGGCAAGATGCAGAATGTAATCGTTGTAAAGCCTCCAAATCCCATGTTCAGGCAGGCGGTGTTTTTTCTCAGGGACGATTATTTTTTCTCCTCGGATATAAGCAGGACGGAGCTTCTCAATCAGGCAAAAGAGGCGGCAGAGGGTTTTGTGGGAAGCAATGTCCCTGCCGCCGAAAACAAAAGAATAGGGGTAATATGTCTTATCGCTCTGCTTATTGCGGCTGCCGCAGTAATAACTATTATACTTTTGGTTTAACAGGTATGAAAAAAATGAAGGTCTCAGTCGGACCTTCATTTTTTGTGTACAATTACGGCTTTTTCTGAAAAAAACATCTGTACATATTCTTCAAGGCATATGCCCAGCTCCTTCATCTGCTCCGCTGCCATCTTCCCTACATAGCGGTAGTGCCACGGCTGATAAACCATACCCGTAACGCTCTCCGAGTTTTCGGGATAGCGCAGAACAAAGCCGTAGCGTTCGGCGTTTTCCCTAAGCCACTTTGCAGTGTGGGTTTCTTCCTGCTTCTGGTCAAGCTCCCTGTAGCTGCCGTCAACTATGTCCACCGAAAGGCCAAGCTCATGCTCGCTTCTGCCGGGTCGTGCAACCTTTCGTGAGGAAAGGACAGTGGCCTCGTCACAGGTTTTTCCCTGCTCTATATACAGGCTGTACTCTTTTTCATACAGCTTTTTCTGCTCTTCACGGTCTCTGTAACCGCACACCACCACAGGGTCGCAGCCTGCAAGGCGGCAATCGGTCAGCATTTGCTCCAGATCCGATGCACAATGAGTGTCCACCTCTGCACCGCACTGAAGCTTTTGAAGCTTCACTTTGAAATTGGCGGAATCCACGCCGTTCCAGTCATTAACCAGAACTAAAAGTCTTGTCTGCTGACGGTTTTCAGACCAGATAAGCACCCGAAACACCAGCAGCCCCACCACAGCCAGACACAGAACACCGCACAGAATTCCCAGCCTTATCATAGAATTTCGATTTTTTTCGTATGCCCGCATTCTTTCGTCCCTTTCCTTATTTATCCGATTGCAGGCCCATTATAATCCCCCTATGTATCACTTCTGCATATTATTTGTATCATTTTTGTATACTTTAAAGCTTTCAGCCGATTTTCCACAGTGAATCCCCGATGGTAACAGGAAGCTCCAGAACTGCCTCCCCCTCACGAAGAAAGCAAATGCAGAATTCATCGCCGCCTCCGTTTATCGGCTGACCTCCGTTTTGAACGGCAAGTTCGGTGTCCGAAAAGGCGTAATACCTTTCCAGATTTTCCGCAAGGCTTTTAAGCGTCTCTGCTCTGTTTTCAGGCATAGAGCCCACAGGGCCGTGGAGCGAGGCTGCCGCAACAAGTCCGCTTGTATCATCCACAATATATTCAAGTCTGCACAGGCTGTCCCCAAGCTGGCATCGTGCCTCCATGATCCACACAAGCCCCGTGCCTGTGTCCTCGCTTTCCGGAATACACAGCACGGCCTTTCCGTGCAGCTCGGACCAGTCTCCCGCCATTCCCGCATACAGGCCGCAGTTCTGAGCAAGCTCCATCACATCCCGAAGCCTGTCTTTTGCCTCGCTTTCCGACAGGAAACGGCCGCTATTGAGTTCCACCAGTCGGAATTTCCTTCCGTCATCGTGCATGATTTCTTTGGCAATGGCAATTTTGGCAATTTTTTTCTCGTCTCCCGTCAGGCTCAAAGCTCCCGGTTCAAGCAGCTCCTCACGCTGAAATTTATCCACTCTTTTGTCCTGAACCGCAGCCGCCAGATCCGGAACGGATAGTCCTGCCCCAAGGGCAGCAAGAGACATAAGTACCAGCAGAACCCCCTGTAAAACACCGTCAAGGTGCTTAAATTTCTTTCGTTCTTTTTGCTTAACATGCTTTTCCGACTTTTTTTCTCTCATATCCGCCCGCCTTTCAGGTAAGCCGTAACGCAGGTTCCGTTTCCTGTTCGGCTTTCAAATTTAAGGCTGCCGTTATGAAGCTTTGCAATTTCATTGCATAGTGCAAGCCCCAGTCCTACGCCCCCCTGAGCTCTGGAACGGCTTTTGTCCACCCTGTAGAACGCCTCCGTAATTCTGGAAAGCTCCTCCTGCGGAATTCCCCTGCCCGTATCATGCACTCGTATTACACAGCCGTCCTCTGTCATTTCCGAGACCACAAAAATATTGCCGCCCCTATCCATGGATTTTCTGGCGTTATCCAGCAGATTCACAAGCAGTGACTTTACAAGGTCAGGCTCAAGCATACACCAGCCGTCCTCCGTCCGGCACCTTAACACTATCCCCTTTTCCTCATATACTCTCTGCAAATGCTGAACCATGCTGCCAACGATCTGGGAGGGCTTTGCAGGACGGAGCGTCACTTCATTCTTCTTTAAAACCAGAATATCCAGCAGCTTTACGGACAGGCTTTCAAGGCGTTTTCCCTCGGAAAAAATGTAGTTTGCAGCGTCCATCTGCTCTCGCTGATCCAGCATCTGCCCTCTTATCAGCTCCGCATAACCGATTATGGAAGTCATGGGATTTTTCATCTCATGGGCGAAGTTTCCCATAAATGCTTCCTGTCTGGCCGCAGTGTCCTGAATGGTCACGATGTTTTCCTCCAGCTTTTCGGCCATTGTGTTAAAATTTTTCGTCAATACTCCCAGCTCATCCTGAGAGCGGATTTCCGCCCTGTAGTCCAGATCCCCCTGTGCAAAGCGCTTAGTTGCCTCCGACAGTGCAGAAAGAGGCCTTGTAAGCCAGAAAGCCAAAGCCCATGTCAAAACGCCGCCTGTCAGCAGCATGATTATAAACACATGGCGGTATGTATTCAGCTGTTCGTTTCTCTGGGTATAAAGGGGGCTGATGTCATAGCACTGGTCAAGGCGCAGCCTGTCTCCGGCAGTGCTTAGATATGCGCTGATTTTAATGTGTTTTCCCCCGTATATATCCTCTATAACGCTTATATCGGCAGACCCCTCCTGCTGCGGTACACTCTCAGACAGGTTCAGGCCTATGCTGTTGTCCTCATACAAAACGGATACCTCATCCCCCAGTCTTATGGCAGACCAGCCGCCGCTGCCCTGAGAATCAAGCTTCATTAGGGCCTGAGACAAATTGGAATGATCGGGAACCGGTCCCGTTTCGTCCACCATTCTAAGGGTATTCAAAACCATTTTGTATGAGCTTAATGCAGACTGCATCTCCCGCTCAAAATTTCCGGAAAATCCCAGTGTTATAAGCAGACTTCCGCCAACCCCAAAGGCAAGCGCCAGAACCCACAGCATGGATATGGTTATTTTAAGCCTGAATTTCACCCTTAAAATCTCTCCCCGAAGCTTTCATGCCTCAAGCCTGTAACCTACTCCGCTGACGGTCGCAAGCCTGTCCTCCCAGCCTATTTTCTTTCTGAGCCGCTGTATATGCAGGTCAACCACCCTGCTTCCCACCGGATATTCTCCGCCCCACACACGCTCGTAAATGGTTTCTCTGTAAAGAGCCACATTGGGGTTTCGGGCAAACAGCAGCATAAGATCCCATTCCTTTTTGGTCAGTTCTACAAGTTCATCCCCACGATGCACCTGCAAAGACCGCAAATCTATGCTTACATCACCCACTTGAAGCATTTCTGCTGTCTTTTTATAGCGTCTAAGCACCACTTCAACTCTTGCCAGCAGTTCCATCACTTCAAATGGCTTTACTATGTAATCCTCTGCCCCCATTTTAAGACCTCTGACCCTGTCCTGAAGGGAGTTTTTAGCCGTTATGAATATTACAGGTGTACCCATGGGCTTCACATAGTCCATAAGCTCAAAGCCTGATATTTCCGGAAGCATAACATCCAGAAGCAGCAGGTCAAAGGCTTCGTTATCAAGGATATTTACCGCCTGATTTCCGTCGTAAGCACAGACTACATTATATCCTGCTTTTGTAAGACTGAGGCGAATAAGCTGAGAAATTGGCTTTTCATCCTCAACCACAAGTATTTTTAGCACCGATAATCCCCTCCTGTTTTCTAAAGTATACAGCACTTTCCAAAAATATCATATAAAAATTTAATATAAAATCTCAAATTTAAGAATTCTTAAGAATTAAGGCGCAAAAAAGACCGATTTCTCGTAAGAAATCGGTCTTTTTTATCAGCGTCCTCTCCTAAGCTCCAGATATTCCTCCAGAGTCAGGCCGCTGTCATATATCTCTTTTGCAAATTTCTCGCCTACATAGCGGTAATGCCACGGCTCATATATGATCCCCGTAATATCAGATGTTCCGTTAGGGTAGCGGAGAATGAACCCATACTCCCAGCAGTGCTCCATAAGCCATATCTGAGTGCCTGTGTGCTCCTGATTTTCATTGAGGTAGGGATAGCTCTCGTCCAAAATATCCGTAGACAGACCAAGCTCATGCTCACTGGTGCCGGGTACAGCAACAGACATTGCCGCAATGTTCGGCGCTTCCTCCTGAGAATAGCCCTCGGCCAGAACACGGTCAATTTTATTCTCAAACAGCATAACCTGCTTTTCGTGTGAGCGGAAGGCAGAACAGATATAAGCCCCGTGGCCTGCTCTGCGGCAGTCCCTGACCATTTTTGCAAGGGCCTTTGCAGCGTGTATCTCCATCTGTTCATAATCGTTGTGAGGCTCCAGTTCCGGTGCAAAATCGTTCACATAGGCAAGCTCAAGCCCGCTCTCAAAATCCTCCGGCAGCGGATTCCACGGGTTTACAAGGGTCAGCAGCGAAAGCTCCCGAAGAGTTTCAGCCCGCTCCGTCTTTTTATCGGAATTCTCATCAAGAGGCAGGTCTATCTCCGCCGCAGACTCTTCCAATGCCTGAACTTTTTTGTCCATATCGGAAAGCAGGACTTTAACTGCCGCTCCGGCCCCCGCCTTGCTTTCCTCCTGACTGTTTATGTATAAAACGCTCTGAATCAAAACTCCAAGCAGCAGAAAGATAACAACATAGCTTATTATTTTAACTCCGTTTTTATTTTTTACCTTCATAGTCTGTGCTCCGTTTACAAAGTAAATTCTGCTTTTAAAAACTTTATAACAAAATTTACAAAAAGTCAAGGAATGTGTCTTGTAATATTCTGTCTCAAGGGGTAGAATTAACTTTAAATACATAAGCGCAGAAAGGAAGAAACCATGGAGACTATATATAATTTTCTGAAAAATGCCCGTGTATACTATCTTGCCACAACCGAGGGAGTTCAGCCCAGAGTGCGTCCTTTCGGAACGATCAATCTGTTTGAGGGCAAGCTATATATAATGACCGATAAGAAGAAAGCAGTTTCACGCCAGCTCCACCAGAACCCTAAAATTGAGATAAGTGCCTTTTATAACGATCGCTGGCTCAGGCTTGAGGCAAGCGTGGTTGAAGACGGCAGACGAGAGCCTAAGGACAGTATGCTGGAAAAATATCCTCAGATAACTCCGCTCTTTCCTCCCGACAGCGAGGACACGGAGCTGTGGTTTTTGAGAAATGCCACGGCAGGGATTTACGAGCTTGGAAAAGACCCTGAAATTCACCAGTTCTAAACATTAAAAATACGCCGCTGACTGCGGCGTATTTTTTTATTTCTTTTCTGTGTAGTACTGTGCCTGTGCGTTCCAGAGGGCAAAATATTTGCCGTTTTCATCCTTTAAAAGCTCACTGTGGCTGCCTTTCTGCACCACCGAGCCCTTATCGAAAACCGCGATCTCGTCACAGAACTTACAGGAGGAAAGTCTGTGGGAAATATAGATTGCGGTTCTGTCACCGGAAATTTCATTAAATTTGCTGTAGATTTCCGCCTCCGCTATGGGGTCCAGCGCCGCCGTAGGCTCATCAAGAATTATAAAAGCTGCATCCTTATACAAGGCCCTCGCAATGGCGATTTTCTGAGCTTCTCCGCCTGACAGGTCCACGCCGTCCTTTGAGAATTCCTTATAAAGACAGGTGTCCAATCCCTTCGGCAAGGATTTAAGCCGCTCTCCGAAGCCTGCGTCGTTAAGGGCCTTCAAAACTCTGTCCCTGTCATAGTCCATAGCTCCTGCCACATTGTTTCCCAAGGGCTGGGAAACCAGCTTAAAGTCCTGAAATACCACGGAAAAAATACTCATATAATCGTCGTATTTATACTTTCTGATGTCTATTCCGTTTAAGAGTATCTCACCCTCTGTAGGGTCATACAGCCTGCAAAGCAGTTTTATAAAGGTAGTCTTTCCAGACCCGTTTTCGCCCACGACCGCAAGGCGGCTGCCTACCTTGAACCTCATGTTCACATGGCGCAATGCCCAAAGCTCCGAGTCGGGATATTTAAAGCTCACATCCTTAAACTCCACATCGTACTGCCTGTCGGAGCGCTTTTCGGTGGTGAGGCTGCCTTTATACATTTTATTGGGTACATCCATAAATTCAAAAACATTTTTCATAAAGGGTATATTGTTTTTGATGTTTCCGAAAGCCCAGATAAGGCTTCCCAGATTTGCAGACAGAGCCGTGACCGCACCCACATACTGAGTAACAGAACCTACCCCGAAAGCACCGCCCCACGCTTTAAGGCACACGAACAGGTAGATAAGCCCTGTTAAAACCGCACTGATAGCAGACCCCAAAGCCTGCCACAAGCCCATAGGCCCTGCCGCACATTTGGCCACAGGCCCTCCCGGGTAGAAGGTATTGTCATATTCCAGATAGTGCCTTGTAATCTTCTGCTGATTATACATTCTCACGTCGGCGGCTTTCTTGCTGTCCTCGGCAACAAAGGAAAAGAAGCCTATCCGGTTTCCGAACTTAGTCTCCTCAGTAAATTTTGTAAAATAGGCATTTGCTCTGTTCTTGCAGGCAGGGCCTAAAAATGCAGTCAGGGTCAATGCGCCTATTATTACTACAACAAACAGCGGATTATTTAAAAATATCAGTTTTCCCCCTGTTTCTGCGGGAATTTGACAGGTAAACAGGCTCACGGTCAAAACCGCCGCACTGATTATTCCGAAGAGGCCTGCGAAGAAATGTTCTGTTATAAGCTCCGTTATTTCAAGGCCCCACATGTTCCAGTTTCTGTTTTCCTTAATCTGATTTAATTTTGCCCTATGCTCTGCACTGTCCGTGTCCGCATAATCCATTGACAGCAGCTTATCGGCAAAAATATTTGTAATTCTTTCAAAGCGCCTGTCCCTGTGGTATTCGTCCCAGTGGCGCACCAAGGTGGTCAGAATACCGATGGCGGCTGCACTTGTAAGGGATATGAGCACCAATCGCCACAGCTCCTCAGGCCGCCGCAGTCCTGCAAGCTCGTTTATTATAAGGGCCGAGAGGTAAATTCCCACATAGGGAGCGGCAGTTTCAACCGCCTGTTTTAAAATCAGCACTTTAAACCTGCCGGAGCAGAATTCATTTAAAAGCTTGACTCCCCGCATCTGGAGGTGAAAGCCCTCTTTCCATGTGTTTTCATTTTTCTTCACTGAAACTCCCTCCCCTCCTGATAATATCTGGACTGAATCTCAAAAAGCTTTGCATAGCCGCCGCCTTTTTGCAGAAGCTCCCGATGAGAACCCTCTTCGGTGATTTTTCCGTTTTCAAGGAAAAGAACTCTGTCGCAGAATCTGGTGGATGCCAGACGGTGAGAAATAAACACGGACGTTTTTCCCTCCGTCATTTCGTTATATTTATTATATATATCGCTCTCTGCCAGCGGGTCAAGGGCCGCCGTGGGCTCATCCAGCACAAGGACTGCTCCGTCTTTATACAGCGCTCTTGCAAGCATCAGTCTCTGGGTCTGACCCCCTGATAATTCCACTCCGTCGAGAAAGACCTGCCGACCCAAATGGGTGTCATATTGTTTCGGCAATGCCTCTATCTGCTCTGTAAGGCCAGCTTTTTCTATACAGCTTCTCACTTTTTCCATATCTATATTTTCATAATCCTGTGCCACGGTTTCACTGACCGTTAAATCAGGCATACTGAAATCCTGAAACACAGCGGAAAAAAGGCCGTAATATTCACGGCGGTTGTATTTTCTTATATCCTCACCGTTTAGAAGCACCTGACCCTCTGTGGGGTCATAAAGGCCGCATAGAAGTTTTATAAGAGTAGTTTTGCCTGCGCCGTTGAGACCAACTATGGCCAGCTTCTCCCCTGCTTCTATTTTAAGGTTCATGTTCTCTATAATGTAAGTGTCAGATTCAGGATAGCGGAAAGAGACATTTTTAAGCTCCAGACAGCAGTTTTTAATCTCCGACAGCTTTTCTCCCTTTTCAAAAAGGAAATCTTCTTCCGTATCCAGATATTCCCTGACCTTGGATATGTCCAGACTTTCACGGTAAAGGGTTTTGCATTTGTCCATAATGCCTGTTACCCATGCGGAGAAGCCGCTGAAAGCTCCGAAATACAGCAGAAATTCGGATGCGGGCATATTCCCTTTTAAAGCTATACTTATAAGGTACACATAGGCTATGCCGTTTCTCAAAAAGGTAAGCAGCACATCTATAATGCCCGCAGCTGCACTGTGCTTCTCTCTTTTCCCGTAAAAGGCCAACACTGCGCTTTCGGTTTTCTCTCTCAGCTCTTTAAGCCATGGAGTGAGACCGAATGCTCTTATATCCTTTGCCATTTCGTGGGACTGCATCATGTTCTGCACATAAGTATGCCTGCTTCTGTTTTCATCGGCCTGCTCTCTGTGGCGGTAGCCCCATGATTCAAGACGCTGACTGCACAAAAAGCCAATGACCGTGGTTATCACAACAACAATCAGCAGGTACACATTAAGTCCGGACATCAAAGCCACATACACCGCAAAGCCGCAAATGTTTATAAGCAGCTCCGTGAGAGTTTCCCAGATATGCTCAGTTGCTTCCGAGTTCCCCCATGTGGTCTGCAAAGCGGATACACACTTTTTGAGCTTTTCTATGCTCTGGGTGTTGGGATAGGAGGTCATCATGTTTTTTTCCACAATGTCGTTCATAATAGTTGTTCTTACATGAACTCTGGCAAACAGGGTGTTCTGTTCCGCATAGCCCTTGATTCCCCTTAAAACAATCAGAGAAAGAGAGAAAAGGGCTATGGTAAGAATAAGCTCCCCGAGCGGTGCTCTGACTTCAACTTTTTGCAATACCGCCGGAGCTATGAACAGCTGCGCCAGATTGATCGACAGCTCCGTCAGCACCAGTGCAATGACCAGAAATATAATGCTCTTGTGCTGCCTCCATGCCCGTCTCAGCATAAAGGCCGTATTAGATGCCACGCTGTACTTTGATTTTTTCCTTTTATTCATTTTCTCACCTCATGGCGCTATAATAGCACAACAACCCGTCCCAAATTGATTTTGGGGACGAGTTGTTAAAATCGGGGGATGAACTGCAAATTTTACAGCTGAGGTATAAGTATCTCCGTTGTAAATGCGCCGTCCTCGCTGTTGCGGCTTAAATATCCGTCCAGCCGCTCCACTATGCTGTCAATTCGGATAAGGCCGAAGCCGTGACCCTCTCCTCTTGTGGTTTTGAAAATACCGCCTGTTTTGGCAAGCTTTTTCCCTGAGGTAAAATTTGTAAAGCTTATATATAGCTGGGTGTTTTTCATGTCCATATACACCCGTATCAGCCGCTTTTCCTCAGGAAGGCTCAGGCTTGCTTCAATGGCATTGTCAAAAAGATTGCCGATTATGCAGCACAAATCAAGCTCGGACATTTTGAGCTTTACAGGAATATGGGCATCTGCCCGCACCTCTATGCCCTTGGCTGCGGCAAGAGAAATTTTGCTGTTTAATATGGCATCCGCCATGGAATTTCCGGTTTTTATAACCGTGTCCACGGTGTTCAGGTCCGTGTCAAGCTTGTCCAGATAAGCTTTTATCCCCTCCATGTCGCCGTTTGCCGCCAGCACCTTCATGCACTGGATATGGTTTCTGTAATCGTGGCGCCAGCCTCTCATCTGCCGATACATATTGTCCACCTCATTGTAGTGGGTGTCTATAAGCTCACGCTGATACTGAGCTATTGTTTTGTCTATTTGCTTTTGAAATAGTTTCATTTCAGTCTCTTTCTATTATGGCACGGTTTATGCCCTCGTAGGCCCCTCTGGGAAGAGGCAACACCGTTCCGTCTGAGAGTCTTATCTCCGTTTTTGTAACCCTCCTGACATAGTCAAGGTTAACGGCAAGGGAACGGCCTGCCTTATAAAACCGTTCGTCAAGCTCCTTGGCAATGTGGCTGAGACTCCGTTTAAGGCTGTGCTCCTCTTTTCCGTGAACCGTCACATAGTTCTGGTAAACATCAAGATATTTAATCTCATGGTAAGGTATTCTCAGCAGCTCCGATGAGCTTTTAAGCTCCAGATAGCCCTCGTTTTTCTCAATTTTGTTTAAAGCCCTGTCCAGCACCTCCGTAAGCTTTTCCTCTTTCACGGGCTTTAAAAGATAGTGCAGGGCAGAAACCTCGTAGCCCTCGGAAATATAATCGGAGTAGCCGGAAATAAAAACTATCTGGACAGTGTCGCTGATTTTTCTTATCTGCCTTGCCATAGTGACTCCGTCCATGCCTGGCATTTCGATGTCCAAAAGCAGAATGTCGTAATCCTGCTGCTGTGAAAAAGCGAACAGGAAGCTTTCGGCCGATGGAAACAGCCGGGTTTTAACTCTTATGCCCCGCTCTTCCGCCCAGTTATTCAGAATTTTCTCAACAAAGCCCGAATCCTCCGCTCTGTCATCAACAACAGCTGCTTTATACATTTCAATCACCTTCACCAGTGAATTATATCACGGTACTGCCGCTTGTCAACAAAAGCAAAAACGGACAGCGCTTTCACTGTCCGTTAAAACCATTAAATTAGAATTTCTGGTCAAATTTATAGCTTATATCCTCTTTAAAGCTGAGTTTTTCCTCCTCGCCCTGAATAAGCTGCATAATTTTCGGTGTCAGCCGTATAAGCACAAGGAGTCCTGTCAGTATACACAAGGTCATAATTATGCTCTCGTCTATAAGTATCATGGACAGGGCCACATACACGATCACCTCAGCCAGTGTGGCAACGCTCATGTAGCGTTTGAAGCCAAGCAGAAAAATAAACACCGCAAGGCTCATACCGCCTATTGCAGGTCTTACGCATATAGCCGCCACAGCAACGCACAGGCTGGCGTAACTGCCTCTAAAGCGGTTAAACACCGGCCACAGTCTGCCAAGCACAAGGCAGAAGCCTGCAAAGGCTCTGCCCAGCAAGGCCTGTTCCTTTATTCCGAGAAGCCAGCCGCCTATGAGAACAGGCAGCAGATCCTTGACTATTTCAATCACAAACAAAGTCACGATTCCGCCGTTGCCGTATATGCGGCGGAAGTTAGAAAGCCATGTGTTTCCCCGTCCAAGGCGGCGCAGGTCACGATGATATACGAAAATGGACGCAATTCTGATAGTACTCAGGCTGCCGGCAAGGTATGCAAGGGCACCGATAAGAATAAGGAAAATCCAGAAAAAGATCATTCCTTGTCCCCTTTCTGCCTGATAACGATATTTACAGGCGTACCCTCAAGGCCAAACACTGCTCTTATCTGGTTTTCAATGTAGCGCTGGTATGAGAAGTGGAAAAGCTCCTTGGAATTGCAGAATATGACGAAGTTAGGCGGTTTTATTCCCGTCTGAGTCATGTAATAGATCTTCAGCCTCTTGCCCTTATCCGTGGGAGGCTGAACTCTTACCTGAGCATCCGCAAGCACATTGTTGAGCATACCGGTGGTAATACGCATACTGCTCTGGTCGTTTACAAAGTTTATAAGCTCAAAGATTCTGTCCGTTCTCTGGCCTGTGAGAGCTGAAATGAAGAGTATGGGAGCATAGCTCATGAAGCTCAGATCGTTCATGATACGCTTTCTCATTTTCTCCATTGTTCCTGTCTCTTTTTCGATAAGGTCCCACTTATTGACAATTATAATGCTGGCCTTTCCTGCCTCATGGGCAAGCCCCGCAATTTTAGTGTCCTGCTCGGTAACACCCTCTCTGGCGTCAATAAGGATAAGGCACACATCTGCCCGCTCTATAGCCATCTGGGCACGCATAACGGAGAATTTTTCAACTCTCTCGTCAACCTTAGACTTTCTTCTTATGCCGGCCGTGTCAATAAACACATATTTTCCGTGCTTATTTTCAAAGGCCGTGTCCACAGCGTCTCTGGTAGTGCCTGCCATATTGCTGACAATAACACGCTTCTGGCCTAAAATATGGTTAATAAGAGAGGATTTTCCCACATTGGGCTTGCCGATAACGGCAACCTTAATACTGTCGTCCTCTTCTTCCTCCTCATCTTCCGGAGGGAAATATTTAAGGCACTGATCCAGCAGGTCTCCCGTACCGTGGCCGTGAACGGCGGAAACGGGTATAGGGTCTCCAAGACCCAGAGAATAGAATTCGTACACTCCCACATCGGTGGCGCCGGTAGAATCCGCCTTGTTTACAGCGAGAACAACGGGCTTACCGGAGCGCAGGAGCATTCTGGAAACGTCCTCATCGGCGGCGGTAACACCTGTACGCAGATCAGTGACAAGCACGATGACCGTGGCCGCATCAATGGCAATCTGAGCCTGCTCACGCATAAAGAGCAGGATCTCGCTGTCGGTGGAAGGCTCAATACCGCCTGTATCCACCATATCGAATTTCCGTCCGCACCACTCACATTCAGCATACAGTCTGTCACGGGTAACACCGGGGGTGTCCTCCACTATGGACAGGCGCTGACCAACAAGGCGGTTAAAAAGCATGGATTTTCCCACATTAGGTCTGCCAACTATGGCAACAAGAGGTCTTGACATACTGTCTCCCCTTTCTTAATTCTGATTGTATTTATAATATTCTGTCTGCTCTCCGTCTCTTACGGGAAGCTTCACCTCAGGCAAAATTCCGCTCATGGCATCCCACAGCGCAAATCCGTCCTGCTCAATGGGATAGATAGGAACTCCCAGAGCCTTGGATGCCTGTTCCAGCGTAACATCGTCGAGAAAATCCATTTCTTCCCGACGGAGCATATTCTGAGAGATGAAAAGCCGTTCTCCCAGATCTTTGCCCTTTAGCTGGTTTATAAGGTCACCGCCTGTAATAAGGCCGGTAACATTTATACTGTGGCCGAAAAAGTCATTTTCTATTGCATAAACCTTTCCGTCTACATTATGATACTTTTCCTGTGCAAGCGCAAGGAGTTTTTTAAAGAGAGGGTTTACGGAGGTGCCTGTGGCGATGGAAAAAGGCGTGTACTCCGGCTCCTCCGAAAGCTTCAGCGCAGAACGGAACTCCGTTTCAAACAGTCTCAGCATTCCCACGCCGTTTTCAAGCTGGGCAAAATCCCCGTAAAATTCCTCAGGCGGGATTTCTCTTCCTGCCTTCAGATACATTTCGTCGCCGCAGTAGAAAATACGGCAGCCGTATTTTTCCTGGCATTTATTGCCAAATTCCGTCACAAGGTCTATGGTCTCCCCTGCGTGCTGAGGTGTAAACTCCGTAAGAGGATAAAGCCCCTCACGAAACTTTGAAAGCCCGACGGGAACTATTGCAACGCTGTGGACGGAAGGGTACATTGCGGAAAGGTCGTTCATGGTCCTTATCAGCTCTTCATCGTCGTTAAGACCGGGGCAGCACACGATCTGGCAGTTCATAATTATGCCTGCCTCCGCAAAGCGGCGCATTGTGTCTATGCCCTCGCCTGCTCTGGGGTTACGGAGCATTTTCACCCGCAGTTCGGGATTGGTTGTATGAACGGACACATTCACAGGGCTGACATGCAGGTCTATTATACGCTGAATTTCACGCTTTGAAAGATTGGTCAGCGTAATATAATTGCCAAGCAGGAAGCTGAGGCGTGCGTCATCGTCCTTAAAATACATGGTAGGGCGCATACCGGGAGGCAGCTGGTCAATAAAGCAGAAAACGCAGTTATTGGCGCAGGAACGGGGCTTATCCATAAGATAGCTCTCAAAATCCACCCCTAAATCTCCGCCCTCGTCCTTTTTTACCTTTACATGGTATTCCGTACCGTCGGGCCGCTGTAGCACTACATTAAGCTTTCTGTCATAGGCAAAGAACTTGTAGTCCAGCACATCTATTATTTTGTTGTCATTTATAGAAATCAGACTGTCCCCTGTTTTGACCTTGTGCTTCAAAGGGCTGTCTGCATCAATAGATTTGATTACATTTTTCATATCTGCTCCAAATAATGCAAAAGGAGGAAAGGCTTACCTCTCCTCCTAAAGCTTTTTTACTTGCTCTCCTCAACATTGACAACCTTACGGCCATGGTACTGTCCGCAGGTCTTGCATACGCGATGAGGCATGCTGAATGCACCGCAGTTGGGGCAAACCACTAAATTGGGAGCAGTCAGCTTCCAAGTGGAAGCACGTCTTTTGTCACGTCTCTGTCTTGAAGTTTTACTCTTTGGTACTGCCATGTTGACACCTCCTGATAACGGCTGTTTTGAGCAGCTCTATTTTATTTATCCAAAAGCTGCTCAAGCACAGCAAATCTTGGATCAATTTGTTTTCTGCACCCGCAGGGGCCCAGATTAAGGTTTTTGCCGCACTGAGGACACAAACCAAGACAATCCTCTTTGCAAAGGAACTTGGAATCCATATCCAGAATGAAGCAGGTGGACAGCACATCGTCCAGATCTATTTCGTCACCCTCAAGGACAAAGTTCTCAGGGTTTTCCCCCTGATCCTCCTCAACGATGGTGGCGTTAAGCCGGGTAGTTTTGACATTATGGAAGTCAGCACCGCAGCGGTCACAAAGGCAGATCATCTCAGCCTGAATTTCTCCCTCTATTTGAAGAATACCGGCTTCGTTATAAACCCGCCCTTTGGCGAAAGGTTTTTTTACATATTCACTGACGGCGGGAAAATCCAATATTTCGGTCTCAAGCTCACACTCAAAGGGAATCGAGCCGCCCGGATTATCCATGATTTTTCTTAAGTCAAGCTTCATATAAACACCTCACTTGCAGGCATATGCCTCCACAGTCGCTCTAATATTATAGATGAAGTATCAAGGCTTGTCAATACATATTTTATATAGTATAATCCAAATCGTAAGATTTTTTTGAAAAAACGAAAGGCATTTTAATAAATGAAAGAAATAACCATAAAATCAAACGACGCCGGCCAGCGTCTGGACAGATTTATAAGCAAGGCTCTGCCTCTGCTGCCTGAATCTCTGCTTCAAAAATATATCCGCCTCAAAAGAATCAAGGTCAACGGCAAAGGCGCCAAGCGTGACACAAGACTTTGCAAGGGAGATATTTTGCAGCTGTATATAAACGACGAGTTTTTTGATAAGCCCAAGGAGGAAAATTCCTATCTCAAAGTGGGAACTCCGAAGCTTAACATCGTCTACGAGGACGAAAATATTCTTTTGCTTGACAAGAAGCCCGGAATTCTCTGCCACAGCTCCGGAGTATGGGATTATAACACGCTTATAGCAAATGTGCAAGCCTATCTGGCACAAAAAAAGGAATGGCGTCCGAAAGAGGAGAATTCCTTTGCCCCTGCTCTGTGCAACCGCATTGACAGGAACACCGGCGGCATAGTAATTGCCGCTAAAAACGCTCAGGCGCTGAGAATAATAAACGAGAAAATACAGCTGAGAGAAATTGATAAATACTACCTCTGTGCCGTGTCCGGAAAACCTGTGCAGCCCTCCGGTAAGCTTTCAAACTATCTTTTGAAGGACGAGGACAAAAATCTTGTGTCTGTCAAAAAGCAGCCTGTGGAGGGTGCAAAGCTGGCAGAAACGGAGTACAGGCTTTTAGCCTCAAAGGGCAGGCTCTCCCTTGTGGAATGCCACCTTTTGACCGGCCGCACCCACCAGATAAGAGTTCAAATGGCAAAGGCCGGCTGGCCTCTTCTGGGAGACACAAAATACGGAAATCCCTCCGTAAACCGCCGCTTTGAGGAAAAGGGGCAGGCTCTCTATTCCTACAAGCTCTGCTTTGATTTTAAAACAGATGCAGGAATTTTACAATACCTTAACGGAAAAGAGTTTAAAGTGGATAAAGTTGATTTCGCCGAAAAGTACTTCGGCATTGAAAATCTGGATTTATGATTGGAGTCATAGCGAAATGTTAAAACTGCTGACCCGTATTTTTATAAAAGACAGTGAAAACGTCAAAGATCCGAAAGTCAGAGGGGCATACGGTATCTTATGCGGTGTTTACGGTATAGTTTTAAACCTTCTGCTGTTTGCAGGAAAATACATTGCAGGCTCTCTTTCCGGCTCCATGGCCATAGTTGCGGACGCTTTCAACAGCTTGTCTGACGCAGGCTCTTCCATTATAAGCCTTCTTGGCTTTGCTTTAGCCGGCAAAAAGCCTGACCCCGACCACCCCTTCGGTCACGGCAGAATAGAGTATTTGACCGGTCTTATGCTCTCTGTCATTATAATAACGGTAGGTTTTGAGCTTTTAAAAAGTTCACTTATAAAAATAGTTCACCCTGAACCGGTTGTTCCCGGGCTTCTGCCTGCTTTAATACTCCTTGTGTCCATAATTGTCAAAGTGTATATGGCAGGCTATAACAGAAAAATAGGAGCAAAGATCAATTCCGCCGCCATGCAGGCTTCCGCTGCCGACTCCGCCTCCGACTCAATTTCAACCGCAGTGGTTCTGCTTTCCATGGGCATAAGCTTCTTCTTCGACATTAACATCGACGCTTACGCAGGTCTTCTGGTTTCCGCCTTTATAATCCTCGGCGGCTTTGAATCAGCCAAGGACACCATTTCTCCCCTGCTGGGACAGGCTCCCGACCCTGAGCTTGTGAAAGGCATTGAGGAGCTTGTACTTTCTCACTGCGAGCTTCTTGGCGTCCACGACCTTGTGGTGCACGACTACGGCCCCGGCAGGCTCATGGCTTCTCTCCACGCAGAGGTTGACGGCAAAGGAGACATTTTCGTTCTGCATGATGTTATTGACCGTGCCGAAAACGAAATTTTTGAAACCTACGGCTGTATTGCCACCATACATATGGACCCTCTGGATATGGACAATTCAGAGCTTTTCACCACCAGAAGAGAAATCACGAAAAAATTAAAAGAGCTTAACAGCGATGTTACAATCCACGATTTCCGCATGGTACCGGGAACCACTCACACCAACTTTATTTTTGATGCCGTTTTCCCCGTAACCGTTCGGGACAGCGACGAAGAGCTGACAGAAAAGATACAGGCGCTGCTCAGGGAAAACTGGCCCGATTGCTGTGCTGTTGTAAAAATTGACAGAGACTACAAAACCTCTCTCTGAGTAATTGGAAAAGCCCGCAGAAAAGTCATAAACGACTTCTCTGCGGGCTTGTTTTTTAAAGGTACAGTATACCGCCAAGCTTCCAGATTGGCAGCACGGCAAGCAGGGACAGAGTACAGATTGCAAGGTAAATAAAACAATACTTCGCTCCCTCCCGCTCTTTTATCATAACACCGTCTACGGCGTAATATCCGGCTGTAAACACCGGATTCTGGTAAAGGAAAAACCATGGTGTAACATAGAAATAAACGGTAATTGCAGCCACCCATGGGTTTATTCCTGCCTCTAATGCTATGGGCACAAGAAAAACCATGAATATATTTATATAGGTAAGCTCAGACACTATTACAAATCGGCAAACCACTGTCAAAAGTCCGATACCCAGCAAAAGCAGGAACGGAGACATTGCAAGCCTTTTGACAGCAGAGCCGCACAAAGCCACTATCCAATCGTTTATGCCCAGAATCCCAAAGCAGGAGCTAAGCCCCAGAACTACGCCCATAAACACAAGATAATCCCATGAAACGCTTGAGCGGAAGCTGTTTCTGTCCATAATATTAAATATATGCATAGCCGCAAGAGCCAGTACGGCGCAGATATAGGCCGGAACATGATGCACGCTTTCGGTCACCCACATAAGCATGGTAGCAAGCAGTATGCCAAGCATAGCCTTTTCTTTGCCGCTCATAGGCCCCATTTCACGGAGTTTTTCGTCGAGTCCGACCTTGGAATGGACCTTCTCGTTTTTAGGGCCGTACATTTTTACTATGCAGATGTAGTTCAGAACGCTCATAAGAAGAAACCATGGCAGCACAGCCAGAAACCATCTGCCCATGGTGAATTTCTCCTGAATATCCTGAGGCATAAAGCCCAGAAGTGCATAGCCCAAAACGGAGCCGCTTATAAACAGCGGAGCCGGATTTCTTATGCCCACTATCATAGACAAAAAAAGTCCCTTGTCCTCTTTTTCACCCGGCTCATAGCCCATGCTTCGGCTCACGGCCATGGCAAGGGGCGCCATCATTGTGGCCTTGGCGCTGAGACTTGGGATAAACGGTGCGGTCACACAGCCCACAGCCAGCATTCCTATGGTCTGCCACTTAAAATTTCCCGGGAAAAGCTTGAGCAAATGCAGGGACACACGGTTCAAAAGTCCGCTTGATGACACGCCTGCGCTGAGAGCAAAGGCGGTCAGCAGCAGCCACCATGAAGTAGAGCTGAAGGCTGAAAAGACGGTCTGGGGCTGAAGCTTTGAAACGCAGATAAGCAGAACCGCCATGATAAGAGCCGTTATATAATCCGGAAGCACCTTTGCTATCCACCACACCACAGCCCACATAAGTATACCCAGAGCCGCTGCCGCCTCATGGCTTAAACCGCAGGCCGGCAGAAGCACAGCGCTCAAAACGCCCAGAATTATTCCCAGACATGAAAACACAGTTTTTTTCATATTAACTCCTTAAAAAAGAAAAAGGCAACGAAATCGCTGCCTTTTCCTGCGCCTCAGGCTATCCCACAAGCCTGTTAGGCAACCAGTTTATTATGTCGGGGAAGAATACGCACAGCATAAACACAAGAAGCTGCACGCCTATATAGGGCCATATGCCCCGAATAATCTCCGACGTAGATATATCGTCCTTCACAACGCCCTTGAAATAGAATATGGACGCAGCCATAGGAGGAGACAGGAACGCTGTCTGCATCAGTACTGCCATCATAGTCAGGAACCATGTGGCGTCAAAGCCCAGTGCAGTGGCAATAGGAACGAAAATCGGAATAACGATCATGCACACGGCTATCCAGTCCATAAGGAAGCCCAGAACGAACACCACAGCCATCATAAGGGCAAATATGCCCCACTTGCCTATGGGCAGCCCCACAAACAGGTCTGTAACGGCTGTGCTGCATCCAAGCCGCATGAACACGGTGACAAACAGATTTCCGAATGCAGACACCGCATACACCATGGAGGTAAGCTTAATGGACTCGATAAGTGTTTTTTTGATTACCTGCCAGTTCAGGGAACGATAGCAGAGGGCTATTATAAATGAAGCCACAACGCCGCAGGCGGCAGCCTCGGTAGCAGGACACCAGCCCATCCATATTGCACCCAGAACGGAGAAAATGACCACCGTTACAGGCACAACATTTACAATGCAGCCCTTGGCAATCTCCCATTTGGTGTGCTTATTCAGCTCTTCCTCAGGAAGAGGGGGTGCCCAGTCCTTTTTAATGTTTGCAACTATCTTGATGTACAGAATGTAAAATACACCCAGAAGCAAACCGGGAGTCATTGCTCCGTAGAAAAGCCTGCCCACGGACACATTGGCCGCCGAGCCCATAAACACAAGCATTATACTTGGAGGTATCAGGATACCCAGCGTACCGCCGGAGATAATAACACCGGAGGTCAGGGATTTATTGTACTTTGCATCCAGCATTGGTTTTGTGAACAAAAGCCCCATGGATACAACGGAAGCGCCCACAATTCCCGTGGTGGCGGCAAAAAGGATTGCAATAAGCGTCGCCGCAATGGCCATACCGCCTCGCTGTCTGCCCAGAGCCAGAGACAGGTTGTCAAAAAGACGCCCTGCAACACCCGACTGGTTCAAAAGCTGCCCCATCAGCACGAAGAGGGGCACGGCAAGGAGACCGTAGTCCTTGGTATACTTGAAAATGCTGAAAAATATCATCTGGAAAACATCAGATCCCCAGAAGGTAAGGCCTGCGATCAGAGCAACTCCGCCCAAGGCTGCAAACAGGTAAAAGCCGGAGAAAATGAATACCAGAAGCAGCACGCCCATCATAACGGCTACTGCAAGTCCGCTGAATACCAGCATTTCACTTCACCTCCTGCTTAATGGCTTTAAGCTTATGTACAAGCTTTACCATTTCCGCAATTCCCTGCATGGTGAGTATAACCAGACTCACCGCAATGACTATTTTCGTAGGCCAGATAGGAGCATTCCATGAACCGGTACTCAGAAGCTCATGCTTTTTCACGGAGATAGCCGCTACCTTTATGCTCTCTAACGAACCCATAACAGTGAGTGGCAGGAATATCAATGTGTAAAGCACCAAATCCAGAATACATTGTGTTTTCTCGCTGAATTTAGAATACAGTGCGTCTATTCTGACCATGGTTCCGCACTTCATGGCATATGCAAAGCCTAACACAGCGGCGCAGCCGCCGATTATGAAGCAGGTACCGTAGGCCCATGTGGTGGGAGAGTTAAAAACATTTCTCGCCACAATTTCAATCATGAACACTATAACCATAGGGACCAGCAGAAATGCCGCCGTTTGGCCTGATATATCGGAGAGCTTCTCAGCAAAGGCTATATAGCGGTCTCCGAAGGAGAGCTTTGATATTTCCTTATCATTGCTCATATCTTCACCTCTTAGCTAAGTTTTTGTTTAATTCTCCCGAGCCTGTCAGCTCACGGCTTCTCTCCAGCCTCTTGTCTGCTCGAGATATTCCATCTGAGAATTGTAGATCTTTGCAAAGAGAGGATTGCTTTCGCACTTTTTCTCGTAGTAATCAGAAGCAACTTCTCTGATAGTTTCCAGGTCCTCATCGGACATATAGCTTATGGTGCATTCACCCTTTTCTTCCAGCTCCTCAAACTTTTTCCATGCGTCCGCATTGGAGTAAAAGTCGTTTACATAGGTCTGGGTGCACATTGCCTGACAGGAGGTTCTGATAATGTTCTGAGCTGTCTCGTCAAGGCTGTTCCATACATCTTTGTTTATTATAAATAGAAACACCGCACAGGGAGCATGGATTCCGGGAACGGTGATGCAGGGAGCAACCTCGTGGAAGCCTGCGGACCAGTTGGTGTATGGGCCGGAATACTCAAAGGCATCAATAGTACCTCTGGAAATGGCCTCGTAGCATTCGCTGCCTGCCATGGAAACCACGGAAGCGCCAAGAATGGTCTCGATGTTTGCCCAGTCGGAAACGCCTCTTATTTTAAGTCCCTTTATATCCTCAAGGCTCTTAATGGGAGTCTTGGAGCAGAAAAGTATCTCGGAATCAACGGCACCGCAGGGAATAGCCACAACATTGGGGGCAATTTCAGCCATTACCTCGTCCAGTATTTTCTGGCCCTCGCCTGCAAAATACCAGCCCATATAGTCCTGATAATTCATGCCTGCGGGCAGAGAGCTGAGAGCACTTACTGCGTCATCGGCAAAGTTTACAGCCGGCATATGGATGCAATCCAAAGTACCGTTTCCCACAGCGTCAAGCATATCTGCGGTTGACACCACGGAGTCTGTGGCAAGAGTGTCCATATTTATGCGTCCGCCGGAGGTTTTTTCTATGGTATCGGAAAGAAGCTCGGCGCACTTAAAGGGGTTTCCCCCTGTACCGGTGGAGCACTGATAAACAAGATTGAAGCTTCTTCCTCCCTCGGCATAGGGAGTTTCAACTCTGGCAATACCGCTGCATCCTGTCAGAAGCGTCAGAGCCATAGCAGCTGCCGGTATGAGCGAAAGAACTTTCTTTTTCATTTTTATCTCCTTACCTTTCAGTCTCTCTTACAGAAGAGACCAGCCGCCGTCTATAAGCACAGGTGAACCCTGCATAAAGTCTGATTCGGAATTTGAAAGGAAGAGTATGAGATTTGCAACCTCTTCAGGCTGTGCCCAGCGTCCGGCTGCGATCTTGTCTGCCATCTGGTGGATAAGGTCATCGGGATTTTCAATGCTTGCCTTGGTGAGCTTGGTCTCCATGGTGCCGGGATTGATGCAGTTGCACTTGATGCCCATGCGGCCGAAGTCCTTGGCAATTCTGCGGGTAAGAGCCTCGCAGACATATTTGGAGGCGCAGTAGGCTGTACCGCCTGCATTAAGGCTCCAGGTTGCAACTGAGGCAACATTTACGATAGTGCCGCCGCCCTGCTCAAGCATATGGGGAATGGAGTATTTGCAGGTTAGGAACACGGACTTGCCGTTTGTGTCCATAACGGTGTCCCACTCATCCTCGCTCAGCTCCAGAACGTTCTTTCTCTTGTCGAACACGCCTGCGTTGTTGACCAGAATGTCAATTCTGCCCATTTTCTCCATGGCAAAATCGATAAGTGCTCTTACATCCTCGCCCTTGCTAACATCAGCCTGAAAGCCGTATACATTGTAGCCTTCAAACTCTTTGATCATGGCTTCTGCCTTTTCCTTGCCGGAACGGTAGGTAAAGACAACGGAAGCGCCTTCCTCAAGAAATCTCTTTACGACAGCGTATCCAAGACCGGCGCTGCCTCCGGTGATAACAGCGGTTTTATTTAAAAGTTTCATTTGTATACCTCTCACATCATAAATACTTTGTATGCGTTTGCAACATCTGTGTATCTCTTTTTCAGGCTGCCTTCACCTCTGAGATAGGTAAGAGACATTTCGCAGCAGTACCAACGGCCGTCAATTTTCACATATTTGTTGTCGTAATGAGCTCTTCCCACGAACTCTCCGCCGTTTACTGCATCGTACAGATCATCTTCAAGTGCCCAGTGGCCGATTGCGGTGTTTTCTCCTGTTATCTCGGTCCAGTGGTGATGGCCGTGATGGCTGGAAGTCACATTCTCGGTAAACTTGCCCTTCATTGTCTCCAGCATACCGTCTCCGCCCACATAGCGTCCGCCGGTTGTGTTATTATTAAACACGAAGTCATCGGTAAAGCAGCGGCGCAGACCTTCCCAGTCCTTTTTATCCAGACAATCCCAGTAATCTGCCTGAAGCCGCTCAATAGCACGGATGTCCTCCTGTATCTGAATTCTTCTCTCCAACTCTTCTAAAGTAGCCATCATGTCCTCCTAATTTATCTGTTTTTTCTGTATGTTAATTTAAAGACAATTTAGACATTTTGTAAAGTATGCACTTAATAGTAAGTACGCACATTAAAGTAGGTGTTTGGCAAAAAGGTGACAATCTTTTTTATAAAATACAAGGGATTATTATTCCCTGTTTTTCTATTATATACGGCAATATTCTAACTTTAGATATATTGTCTTTACTGCCTCATTGTTAAATTATTATGTAAGTTTTTCCGTTAAGCGTTTCCTATTTTCTGGAAATTATGCGGTTTTTCTTTTCCGCATTCAGATGAAAATTTCTGAGTTTCCCCGGTCATTAAAGTTTTTTTGGCAGTTTTATTGTTTTATTTTATAATTTTATTGTCTGTTGTCCCATTTTAATTTTATAGTTTTTTGATAATATGCTGATTTTTGCGGAGAATTATATCTTTCATATTCTTGCTCTTGATTTAAACAATCTTATATGATATGTTTATACTCAATCTGAATTTTATGAAAGAAGGCTTCAAGATGTATTATGATGGAAAAGAGAAGAAATGCAGCCTGAAGTTTGCAATGTGTGCAATCAGCGGTAAATGGAAATGTTTTATAATCTGGTATCTGGGTGCAGCTCTCCCAAACACCTGCCGTTACGGAGAACTGAAACGCTGTATTCCATGGGATATTTCACACAAAATGTTTTCCCAGCAGCTTAGAGAACTGGAGGATGACGGGATCGTTATCCGTGAGGAGTTTGACGAAAAACCGCTGCGTGTTGAGTACACTCTTACCGAGGCCGGAAAAATGCTTATGCCTGTGATTTTGTATCTGAGAGACTGGGGAATGGTTTTCGGAAAAGGCTTTAATCCTGATTTAATGCTTGAGAAATCTCAGGGTCTTATCACCGAGGATGTAATTTCCTACGGATACGAAAGCAGTCAACTGAACAAAAGCATTAAAATTGATTTTAAATATTAAAAAACGCCCGGCATTTCACCGGGCTTCAGGCGCACAAACGGCGAGTCGGCACTGACCGGCTCGCTTTTTTCACGCTTTTCTATACATTATAATGTATACACCATCTGCATACTTTCCCTACAGAGCCGAAGGCATACGCCTCCGACTCCGTTCGGGAAAATATTAAGGAGCGTAAGTCTATATTAAGCTTTAAGCAACAGGACTGTTAAGCCTGTTACTTAACTTCAAAATTTTCCTCTCCGCCCATATTGGTGGTGACACTTCCCAGGAAGGTGCAGCCATGAGCAGCAGTAGTCTTGAACTCTTCTCCAGCAAAGCAGGCCTTGAAGCCCTCTTCGTCCTTATACCAGAACTCAACGACGCCTGCAACGGGCAGCTCGGAGTAAGGTACACGCTTGCCGTCAACAAGGCGGTCGATTACAAGGTTCTGAGCATAGCCAACATAGCCGGGCATTTTGCGAACCAGCTCGGAATGAAGTCCCCACCACTCGTGCTGGAACTGAGCCATGGTTACGCCCTCTTTTAAGCCAAGGAAGGACATACGCTTAATGAGCTTCTGTCCCTTCAGCTCTTCGGGAACTACAGTGTCAAACTTCTTGGCGCAAACCAGAACTTTGTTTCCGGAAGCGAAGGACTTCAGGCTCTCGGCAAGCTCGTCTGCCACGGAAGCTACGCCCTGCTCCATTTCATACATGTCGTCGAATACACGCTCGGTGTATCCGTCTACCTCAACAGGGCCACGTCCCAGAGGATGATCCTGATTGTGGTCGGTAATATAGGTGTGGTTAAGCTCTTTAAGGTTGGCAGTCTTCATTTCGACGGCTGCGTGCTCGTGCCACTTTGCTTTAAACTCGTCCATGCTCAAATCATCGTTCTTGTTCAGTAATTCAAATCTGCTGATCATGATTTTTTCCTCCTGTATTAATTTTTTATTTTATTACAGCGAAGGATCAGATGCTGTTACCGGCATCAAAGCCTTCACGATTATTCTTGTAGCCGTTCTTTGCAGTGCTTGCATCGCCAACGGATACTACCTTGCAGCCGCAGTCAGCCAGCTCAGCTGCCAGAGTGTTGTTGGTTCTGACGCCCATAGCGTTGACAAGCATATCAATGTGCTTAAATTCGATGGGTTCGCCGTACTCTTCTGCGTATACGGTGCCGTCGCCTACCTTGGTGAGCTTGGTGTTGGTGTAAACCTTAATGCCGTACTTCTTAATGTCCTCGAAGAGGCAGGCCTTGGGCTGTGCAACAGCGTCGGTGATGATTTCGGGAGCCATCTCGATAATAGTAACCTTGGAACCCTGGTTTGCAAGGAACACTGCGGTCTCAGCGCCGGTCATACCGCCGCCTGCAACAACAACATTCTTGCCGTAGGCAGTCTTGCCACGGAGAACCTCAACAGCAGTCTTTACAAACTCTCTGTTGTCAAGGCCGGGGATGGGCAGGAACATGGGGTTGCTGCCGGTCGCAACGATAACTGCGTCGGGCTTCTCGGCTTCAACGATCTCCTTGGTGAGAGGAGTGTTCAGGCGAACCTCAACACCGTACTCCTTGATGAGACGTCTGTAGGTCACGATGATGGAAGCGTAATCGGTCTTTCCGGGAGGTGTCATAGCGGCCAGCCACTGTCCGCCCAGCTCATCGGTGGACTCGAAAATTGTTACCTTGTGGCCTCTCTCGGCAGCGCCCTGCATTGCGGAAAGTCCTGCAACGCCGGCACCGGCAATGAACACCTTCTTGGGATTTTCAACCTTGGAGAGATCGTAAACGGTCTCACGGCAGGTATGGGGGTTTGCAATGCAGCTGATTCTGTTTCTTGCAGCGGTTTCACCGGTGCAGCCCTGGTCACAGCCGATGCAGTGGATAATATCGTCAATTCTTCCGGCCTTTGCCTTGTTGGGCAGTTCGGGGTCAGCCAGAGAAGCTCTTGCCATAACAATGAAGTCGGCCTTGTTGTCTCTGAGCATGGACTCGGTCATGTAAATGTCGTTGTAACGACCCACGGCGATGGTGGGAATATTTACGGCAGCCTTTATGGCAGCTGCATTTTCGGAGAACTTCATGCTGGAAATAAAGCCGGGAGGAATGATGGTCTGCTTGGAGGACATCATGCCCTGAGTGCAGTGCAGGGCGTCTACGCCTGCCTCCTCCAGCATTTTTGCCATAACGGTTGCTTCGGGAACTTCAATACCGCCGTCTACATAGTCGCAGGTATTAAATCTGAATATTACGGGGAAGTCCTCGCCTACAGCAGCTCTGACAGCAGCCACTACCTCCAGGGGGAAGCGCATACGGTTGTTGAGAGTGCCGCCGTACTCGTCGGTACGCTTATTTGCGAAGGGAGACATGAACTGGTTTATAAGGTAGCCGTGAGCACCGTGGATCTCGACGCAGTCAAAGCCGCATTCCTTAACTCTGCGTGCGCACTGGCCGAAAGCCTCAACCAGCTCGTGAATTTCTTCAACGGTGAGAGCTTTGGGGACATAGGGGATTGCAGGCTCTTTGAGAGCAGAGGGAGCTACGGGATGAGTGTTATATGCGTGCAGGTATCTTTCTCTGCCTGCGTGGTAAATCTGAGCGCCCATCAGGCCGCCTGCTGCGTGAACTCTTCTGACAGCCTCGGCCCATCCGGGGATCTGGTCGTCATTCCAGAGAGAACCGACAACATTGTCGCTGCCTGCGTCAACGGTAACACCCAGGTCTTCAGTAAATATAAGACCCCAGCCGCCCTTGGCTTTTGCTTCCAGATATGCGTAAACCTGCTCGTTGGGGGTACCGTCAGGATTACCCATGTGGGAGGACATTGCGCTGACCACAAGTCTGTTTTTAATAGTAAGATTACCGATTTTACCGGGTTCAAAAGTCTTATTTAACTGCATTACTTCTTTCTACCTCCAAGTTGTTTTGGTCTGAATTGTGCTTAAAATTGATGTGTGTCCGCATTTCACTATGTATTTTATATGTAAAAATGCCAACTTTGTTTGCTTGGTACATTTATTGTTAATTTATTGTCGCACACTTTTTCAAAAAAGGCAACTACGCACTGTTAAGTAACCACTAACTAAAAAGTGCGATATTGCCTTTTGAAAAAAGAATGTTAAAATCTAAACAGTTACATTTATTGTTGATGCGTGTCTCGTTAATATTATATCAAAGGACATGAGAACAGATGAAAATGCAGAAGAGTCAATGGCATGAACTTTGCGACAGAGTTATGCTCGCTTTAAGACCTACGCAGTATCCAGTAGCTATGAAATTCATTCACACTCAGGAAGAATTCGACGCAGTTAATAATGTAGAGTATTGTTCCGGAAAGGCTACCGCCTGTAAAGTAATAGGCATGGCTGCTCATTTTGTGGGAACCTTCGGCGTAACAACCGAACACTTTTCAAGCTATTCCTGTGCCACGAACAACGGCTGCTGGCCGGTTCTTGAGCAGCGCTTTTTGGACGGCGGCTCTGTTTACACCCCTCCCCTTGCATGGCATATTGAGCAGAAGGACGCAATCCTGCATATGGCAGAAAACGTAAAAATGCTGCCTGAAGTACCTTATATAGGACTTATCTGCTCCAATCTGTCTGACTGTGAAGTGGAAGAACCGGACGTTATAGCTCTTCAGCTCCCCACTCAGGCCGCTTTCTATCTGCTGGCAGGCTATGTTGAGGCCGACTACCAGAAGATAGATTTCACCTTCTCAGGAGAGTCCAACTGCTCCGACACTTGGATGAGAACTCTGAAGGAAGGCAAGATCGGTCTTTCTCTGGGCTGCCGTGGTGACAGAGCCACCGGAGGTCTGGGTTACGGAGAAGTGCGGGTGACCATGACAGCCGAACAGCTTGTCAAAGCCCTTGACAGCATTGATAAGCTTACGGAAGTGGGCACCACCTACCCCTTTAACCCCACCTGTATGCTCAGATCCGCTTTTTCTGAATAAGTTTGAGATTATAAATATTATTTGGAGGCATCAAAATGTTGAGATTTGAAAACAAGATTATCCTGATTACCGGCGGTGCCAACGGTTTAGGCAGAGGCATGGCCCAGCGTTACCTGACCGAGGGCGCAAAAGTGGCTCTCTTTGACATTGAGGCAGACACCATGGAGGAGGTTTTCGGTGGAAATCCCGATGTTCTCTGTGTTCCCTGCGATGTAAGAGACTACGATCAGGTGCAGGAAGGCGTAAAAAAAGTTATTGAGCACTACGGTCATATAGACATTCTTATGAATAACGCCGGTATCGTGCATCGTCAGAGCTTTCTGGACTGCACAAAAGAGGGCTGGCGTGACGTAATGGCTACCAACCTTGACGGCTGCTTCTATGTTGCTCAGGCCGTTGCCAGAACCATGGTTGAGAAAGGCGTTAAAGGCAACATCGTTAATACCGGCTCCAACAGCTCCAGAAAGACCATTACAAACATTACCCCTTACGGTCCTTCCAAAGCCGCCGTTAAAATGCTCACTCAGGTTATGGCTCTTGAGCTTGCACAGTACGGTATTCATGTTAATTCCGTTGCTCCCGGCACAACCAAAACCCGTATTGCTGCCGGAACAATAAATGACCCCGAAAGGAGCGCCAACTTCCTCAAGAAAATGCCCTTTGGCAGATATGGAGAAATTGAGGAAATGGTCAATGTAGCTCTGTTCCTCGCCTCCGATGAAGCTTCCTTCATCACCGGCGAAACTATTTACGAAGAGGGCGGTTTCAGCCTGCCCTGACAGGTAAATTCCGGAGAAAATAGATGAGAGGTCTATTTTTGAATAAAAGAAAAGAGAAAAAAGAGAGGTTTTATTAAAATGGGCGTTATAGTCGCTTTTGCTTTGATGGTCGTGCTGGTGTGGAAGAAAGTTCCCCTTGCACTGTCCGGCGTTGTCGCAACAGTCGTAATGTGTCTGCTTTCCGGTCTGCCCCTGCTTGACACAATGAAGGGCGAGTTCATGGTTGGAGTTGCTTCCTTCATCTCCTCCTGGTTCCTGCTCTTCCTTGTCTGCGCCATCTACGCTTCCGCAATGGATGCTTCCGGCGCTGCCTACTCCCTTGGTAAATGGGTTTCCACCAAGGTAGGCGCAAAGTTCGCAATCTGGGGCGTCAGCCTTGCAGCTTTCGTTCTGACCTACGGCGGTATCTCCTGCTTCGTCATTGTTTTTGCAATGTACCCCATCGCTCTGGTTGTGTTCAAAGAAGCTAACATCTCCAGAAGACTTATTCCCGCCGCAATCGGTGCAGGTGCTTTCCTTTCCCCCAACACTCTTATCGGCTCCCCCGCAATCTGCAACCTTATCCCCATGGAAGCTCTGGGAACCACTCCCATGGCCGCTCCTCTGGTAAGTGTTCTGGGCAGTATTCTTATGTATGTCAGCGCAAACCTCTACCTTATCTGGGTTGTCAAGAGAGACATGAAGAAGGGCGTAGGCTTTGTTATGACCGAGAAGGTTGAAAAGACTCTTAGAGAGAATGAAAGCAGAGAAACCGTTAACCCCCTGCTTGCAACTCTTCCCCTTATCATCATTATCATCACTCTCAACATCCTCAAGTGGGACGTTCTGATTGCAGTTGTCTGCGGTATCGTTGCTACTTACGCCCTGTTCTGGAAGCGTATTGAAAACAAGCTCCAGCCCCTGCTCATCGGTACTCAGAGCGGTATCAACTCCGTTATGACCGTCAGCCCTGCTGTTGGTCTTGGCAGCGTTGCAAAAATCACCCCCTTCTTCACCTCTGTTATCAACATGGTGACCAATCTGCAGGGCTCTCCCCTTGTTTCCTGGGCTCTGGCTTCCGGACTGCTGTCCTTCATGTGCTCTTCCGGTTCCGGCGCAGAGGCTCTGCTTAACAACCTGCTCGCTCCTACCTACCTTGAGATGGGCTGCAACCCCGAAATCCTGCACCGTATCGCAAGCTTTGCAATCCTTGCCGCCGGCAACACTCCCTGGAACGGTACCATGTGCCTGACCATGTCTGCCTGCGATCTGGACCACAAGTCTGCATATCCTCAGCTCATCCTCACCACCGGTGTGGGCTGGCTGCTCGGTACTGTGTTCGCAGTTGTAATGGGTATCATCCTCTACTAATTTAAACCTTTACACAAGATTTAAAAGGCAATGGGAAGTTTTTTCCCATTGCCTTCCTATTATAATAAAAGAAACGGGGCAGAGAGCTGCCTCGTTTCTTTTATATACATTATATGTAATACTTAGGTTCCTGTCTTTCCGAGCAGGCCTTTTTCAAAAACATTTTCCCTGTAAAACGCATAAGTAAGGGGATGTACCTTGCGCCCTTTTGGCAAACCGACACACAGCCCATACAGCTTATGCACTTTTCGCTGTCAAACTCCTCAGGCTTACTTTTGTCTATTGCACCAGTTGGGCAATGGCTGAAGCAGGCGCCGCAGCTGACACATTTTTTTGCTTTGTATTTTGGCTTAATGGGTATGCCGTTATATTCTCTGTACGGTCTGTTTCCTGGAAGCTCAAAATGCTCCGGCCTGTCCGCAGCTTCCAGTTTTTCTTTCAGCTTTTGGATAAATTCATCCATTATCTCAATGTCCTTGTAATCAGGTCTGCCTGCACCGTAGCTTTTGTCTACCGAATGAGGCTCTACAAATTCTGCCCCGGCCACAGTCACAAAGCCAAGCTTTTCCGCCGTATCGCTCATTTCCAGATAGGCGTCATCCACCGCCCTGTTGCCGAAAGAGGCCAGCATTACCGCCGGAGTGCCATCGGCTTTAAGCTTTTGCAAATTTCCGATCATGGGTGCCGGAATTCTCCCTCCGTAAACAGGAAAGGCAAAAACCGCAAGCTCGTCTGACGCAAAGCTTCTTTCGGGGCAGTTTGCCGTTACATCAACTTCCTCAACCGGCACCCCAAGTCTTGCCGCCGCAAGTCTTCCTGCGTTTCTTGTACCGCCGGTGGGGCTGAAGCAGACAAGAACCGCTTTACTAATTTTCATTTAACCGCACCTCTTTAAATAAGTTTACATATATTCTACCACATTCGGAAAATTTGTGGTACAATGATATGAAAAAATTTTTTGGGAGAATTATATATGTTAACAGTAAGCGACCTTTCAATGCAGTTTGGCTCAGACATTCTGTTTCAGAGAGTTGATTTGCAGTTTACCGCCGGTAACTGCTACGGTATCATCGGTGCAAACGGCGCCGGTAAGTCCACCTTTATAAAAATACTCTCAGGAGAACTGGAGCCCACCTCCGGTTCCGTCACTTTGGAAGCAAAGAGACGCATGTCCGTTCTCAAGCAGAACCAGAGCCTTTATGATGATTACACCGTTCTTGACACCGTTATAATGGGCAATCAGCGCCTTTATGACTGCGGCAAGGAAAAAGACGCCATATATGACAAAGAGGATTTCACAGATGAAGACGGGCTGAAAGCCGCCGAACTGGAAGAGGAATTTGCAGAGCTGGGCGGCTGGGAGGCCGAAAGCGACGCAGGCCGTATTCTTCAGGGTCTGGGCGTCGATGTGGAGTTCCACCAGAGCCTCATGGCCGATATGGACGCAAGACTTAAAGTTAAAGTTCTGCTTGCTCAGGCTCTTTTCGGCAATCCTGATGTTATTTTGCTGGACGAGCCTACAAACAACCTTGACCTTGCAAGCGTGGTCTGGCTTGAGGACTTCCTTATGGACTACGAAGGCACCGTGCTGGTAGTCAGCCATGACCGTTATTTCTTAAATAACATCTGTACCCACATTGTTGATATAGACTACGGCAAAATCAAAATGTATGTGGGTAACTATGACTTCTGGTATGAGTCCAGCCAGCTGATGCAGAAGCTGCTCAAGGACCAGAACAAAAAGGCAGAGCAGAAGATTCAGGAGTTGCAGGGCTTTATCGCCCGTTTCTCCGCCAACAAGTCAAAATCCCGTCAGGCTACCTCCAGACGCAAGCTGTTGGATAAAATCAGCGTAGAGGAAATGCCTGCTTCCGGCCGCCGCTACCCCTGGGTGGGCTTTAAAGCAGACCGTGAGCCCGGTAAGGACAGGCTTTTTGTGGAAAACATTTCCAAAACCGTGGACGGCGTAAAGCTTTTAAACAATATAAGCTTTATAGTTGGCAAAGAGGACAAGATCGCACTGGTGGGCAAAAACGAGCTTGCAGTCACCATGCTTTATAAAATACTCTCAGGAGAGGTGGAGCCTGACGAAGGCACTGTCAAGTGGGGTGCCTCCATTACCTATTCCTACTTCCCCAAGGACCACAACTCCTACTTTGACGGTCTGGATATGGATCTTATCGACTGGATGCGTCAGTTCTCCGAGGATAAGCGTGAAAGCTACCTGCGTTCTTTCCTTGGCCGTATGCTTTTCTCCGGTGACGATGTATATAAAAATGTGAAGGTTCTCTCCGGCGGTGAAAAGGTCCGCTGCATGATAAGCCGCATGATGCTCTCAGGGGCAAACTTCCTTATGCTGGATCAGCCCACAAACCATCTGGATCTGGAGAGCATTGCCGCACTTAACAACGGTCTTGACGCATTCAAAAATAATATCATCTTCTCCTGCCATGACCACCAGCTTACCCAGACCGTGGCAAACCGCATAATTGAAATCACTGACGACGGCATAATTGACCGTATGTGCAGCTATGACGAGTATGTACACCTCAGCGATTTGGAAGAGGAAACAAGAGGCTAAAAGGACGGAAAAATGAATCAGAAGGAATTAAGCGAGATTCGCCGCCGTATCAGACCTGACAGAAACAATATTCAGCGCATTTACGGCTGCTATGTAAACGGCGGCAAGGAAATAATCTCTTACATAGACGAGAGCGTGGGACTGCTTTCAAAAGAAGAAGCGGAAAAATATTTTTCACTTCTTAAAAAGTCTCTCTCCGGTGCTCTCGGCAAAAATCTTATAGACATTTGCTTTGAAACAAAGCAGGTTATCGAGGGAGAGGAGCACAAGCTTCTCTCCGAGCTGAGAAATACCTCTCTCAACGATGAAGAGAAGCGTGAGGTATTCTATCAGAAGGTAATTGAAAATCTGGATATGGAGGATTCAAACTACCTTATTCTTCTTGCCTGCGACACCTACGACGTGTCACGGAAAGCAAAGGACGGAGAGCTTCAGGACTCCGGCGATGTGTTCAGATATATTCTCTGTGCGGTCTGTCCTGTCAAAAGCGGAAAGGCCGAGCTGGGCTACAAGCCGGAGGATATGCGCTTTCATTCTGAGAGCGTGAACCAGATAGTCTCCGCCCCTGAGCTTGGCTTCATGTTCCCCTGCTTTGACGACAGAAGCGCCAATATTTACAACGCTCTTTTCTATTCCAAAAACACAATGGATATTCACAAGGAGTTTATTGACGCCGTTTTCCACACCGAGCCGCCAATGTCTCCCGGGCTGCAAAAAGAGACCTTCGGAGCAGTTCTGGCTGAGAGTCTGGACGAAAAATGCCCCTTTGACACCGTTCAGGCCGTTCATGAGCAGCTCATTGAGAGAATCACTCTGCACAAGGAGAGCAAGGACCCTGAACCTTTGGTCATTTCTCCCGAAGAGATGGACAGCATTCTGGAAAACTCCGGCATGAATCAGGAGCAGATCGACGCATTCAATGAAAACTGCGGCCGTGAATTCGGAAAAGATGCGGTTTTAAGCCCTGCCAATATAATCGACAGCAAAAAGCTTGAAATCTGCACGCCGCAGGTAAAGCTCAGTGTTGACCCCAAGTTTGCCTACCTTGTGGAAACCAAGGTTATTGACGGGAAAAAATGCATAGTAATTGACGCCGACGCAGGCGTGGAGCTAAACGGAATTTCCGTGGAAATAGAATAAAAGAGTGTCAACCTTATTTGTAGTTTGTCTGGCTTATCAGAATGCTTCTAACCGTCGAACGAATTAACCATTGAAAAGAGGCGTACAAATACATGCTTTTAAGGTTCGATTCTTTTGCTGATCTGAACACTGATCAGTTAATGAAAATATATACAGAAAGCAACACAGAAAATTCAGCCTGTTTTTTCCCTGATGAGAAAGATATGCAAAAAGCTATTTTACTTTGTGAAGAAAGCTTCATAAAATATCTTAAGGACGATTTTTATTCTCAGGCAGGTCGTACTTATTGGGTGTGGGAAGAAAACGGCCAATGGATTTCAGCACTGAGGACCTATTTAATTAACGACGACCTTTACTATATCGAAGCTCTGGAAACAAGACCCGAATGCAGAAAACAAGGCTACGGTGAAAAACTTCTTCTGATGATAATTGAAGAGCTTAAAGCCCAAGGTGACTTTGAGCTTTGTGATTGTGTAAGCAAAGAAAATATTGCTTCTTTAAAAACACATTTAAAAGCAGGCTTTTCGATTGTTTCAGATTCAGGATTTGATTATTTGCAGAACGAATCCAATGAGCATGAGTATAGCATGTCGTACAAATTCCGTAAAAATACAATTTAAGCAATAAACAAATGTTTTCCCTATTCGTATAAGCTTAACTGTTTATAAAGAAAATGGAGTGTATCAAAATCTGATACACTCCGTTTTTCTTTTCAGTAATTCAAAAGATTTCCTAAGAGCAGCACTCTTTGTCTCTTTTTTATTTTAGTTCTTCCTGATAGCGTGCTCTCTCTCCGCCTATAAAGCGGGGACGGGTGCGGGCGCATACGAGAGGAGCCTCACCGATTTTCTTAATGCTCAGTCTGACCGGCACAGCCACATCTTTAAGGTGCATACCGATAAGAGTTGCGCCTATGTCCATTCCTGCCTTTGCCTTGATGTGCTCAACCGCCACAGGTTTTTCACAGTTTTCAAAAACCGTTGTGGCAAATGAGCCGCCTGCATGAGCCCAGGGGCGCACATTCACGATTTCATAGCCGAACTTTTCTGCGGCCTCTTCCTCCATAATCAAAGCTCTGTTTAAGTGCTCACAGCACTGAGCAGCAAGGTATATGCCCTTCTGCTTCAGCACAGGATATACCCCCTCATAAACAGCCTGAGCCGCCTCCATACTGGAGCCTTTTCCTATATGCTCTCCCATAATTTCACTGGAAGAACAGCCAATAACGAACAAATCTCCCTTTTTAAGTCCGGCTTCCTCCAGCAGTTCTTTCACTGCCTGTTCAGCCTGAGCCTTTATTTCATCAAACATTTCAGTCTATCTCCTTTAGTAACTGAGTTTTTTTACATAAGGTACCGCATCAAGGACATGGAAAACCAGAACTCCCGCTATCATTCCTGCAAGTCCCTGAATCGCATTTCCGGGAATACTCGCTGCCGCACCCATACCAAAGCCAAGAAACAGGCTTTCATAGGCGAAATATCCAAGAACCATTATAAGCTCTCCCACAACTGCGCCAACAGCGGCGGCAAGCTTTGTTCTGTCTCTCAGTGCCTTATATATAAGTGCTGCACAGCAGGCCATAAGAGCTTTTATAACCAGTGTTCCGGGAGCAAAGCTGCCGTAGCCTGCAACAAGATCCGTGAGCATGGAGCCGATTCCTCCTGCCGCCGCACCCCAGAGAGGGCCAAGCAAAAAGGCAGACAGCAAAACCATACAGTCACCCAGATTTATAAATCCGCCGGTGGCGGGCATGGGAATCTGTATAATATAGGTTGCCACAAAAACAAGAGCCGTCAGAACAGCGGCCAGACAAAGCTTTACGGTTTTTTCATGTTTCATCTCAGATACCTCCAATGTTTTCCTTTGTCCTGAGTTTAAGGTCAAATCTGAACATATGCAAGTATCACATTACTGCAAAATCTATATGACCAGATTTTCGGCAACACCGAAACAGCTGCGCCATCTCTTTGAATTCTGCATTTTCTCGTCCAATTGCAGCTCCCATTATGCTGTATTATATCATTATCAGCCCCTTTTCACAAGTGCAGGCAGCAATAAAAGCGGCTGATTGCCTGCGAAATTTTTACATTTTTCACATATTCCCCCCCGTTTTTCCGTGCTATTTCCACAAATTTACGTTTTATGCAAGAAAATATACTTTACACTACCATATTGAAAACTTTTCTGATATAATGTAAAAACGTTGGTCTATAGCAGCTGCTTCTCAGATGCAGAAATTAAATGTTTAAATGTGCAAAGTGCGGCTGCTGCCGACAGGAAAGGACAGGAAATGAACAGTAACGACAACAATAATACTGCGGTCGTAGAAACCGCCTCGGAAGTAACCCGCAGATCTAATACCGCAAAATTTATAGCAGGATTTATAATTGCCGCTTTGGTGTCTGTCATCCTTGTTCTGGCAGTAAAATGTTCAACGGAAACCACAGTAAAAATTGAGGAACCGGTTATTGAACAGCTGGTTTGTGCAAAGCTTAACCACGACATTGGGTATATTACCACCGCAGAGGCAGAAGCCATTACAGAGCTTGACTTATCAGGTGTGGGAGTTGAAGATTTTTCTGAGCTTGCAAAGCTTCCCAATCTCCGTTCTCTGGATTTAAGCAATAATAACTACACGGAGCTTACTTTCCCTGAGGGTCTGAAGCTGGAAGCTCTCAATATCAGCGGCAACAGAATCTCGGATCTGAGTTTTCTCTCCTCTCTTTCGACTCTGAAAACTTTGAAAGCAGACCAAAATATAATAAAAGACCTGAGTCCGCTCTCCGCTTTAAGCTCACTTACAGTGCTTAACTTAAACGGTAACCTTATCAGAGACATTTCTCCCCTTGCTTCTCTGCTGAAGCTTGAGGAGCTGAATGTTTCCGGCAACAAGCTTATGGACATCTCTGCCCTTTCGCAGCTTACTTCTCTAAAGAGTCTGGACCTAAGCAATAACCAAGTAAGCGATATTTCTCCCTTGAATACTCTCACAGCTCTTGAAAGTCTGAACCTGAGCCGCAATCCTTATGCTGATTTAAGCCCTATTTCACAGCTGGCCGTTGTTATCAATGGCAAGGTAACTGAATAAAACAGTCCTGTTTTAAAGCACAGCCGTGCTCAGGATAAAAAAACGGTGCAGCACAGGGCTGCACCGTTTTTTCATAATATCTGCCGTAAGATAAGCTTTCACAAAATTTCTTAGAAGATAATTTGTCTAAATCAATACCTTTCGGAGGCTTCCAAAGCTCCTCCGTTCAGCGAAAAATCACTCCGCATAAAACCTCATTTTTACGCCTGCTGTTTCTGCGTTTTTCCGCTCCAATCGTGTACAGGGTTTTGGTGTTACCTGATTTATACACAAAAAATTCAGAAAATCTGCCTTGAGCCGCAAAATAAAAAGTGCTAAACTTTCTAAACGAAATTCATTCATCTCCCCTGCTTTTTCCAACAGGCGGAGATTTTACACAAAGGAAGGTTGTAATTTTGATTCGCTTGTTAGCCATAGACATGGATGAAACCTGTCTTAACGACAAAAAAATTATTTCAGAGGAGAATTTATCGGCGCTGAAAAAAGCCGCCGAAGCCGGCATTATTGTGGTTCCCACAACAGGCAGAGCTTTATCCTGCCTGCCCCACCAGTTGAAAAACGAGACTTTCTACCCCTATGCAATCAGCTCCAACGGCGCCGCCGTTACGGACATACGCACGGGTACAGACATTTTCACTCAGCTTATCCCCTATGCCACCGCTTACGATTTTCTTTCCCGTTTTGAGGACACCAGAATAGGTATTTCGGCCCACATTAACCATGACTTTGTGCTTCAGGGGCACACGCTGCGTTTTCTTGGGAAAATCAGCTACGGCAAGGATGCAGGCTACTCAAGGTACTCAAAGCACATCGCCCGACAGATTATGGACGAGAAAACGGATGTTGAGGAGCTTCAGCTGTTCTATTTCGGCAATGATGCCGAAAGCTCAGTTAATCAGATACTTTCAGATTACCACTGTTTTGTTCAGTCATGCTCGGAAAACTATGCGGAAATATACTCTAAAAACGCATCTAAGGGCAATGCAGTTACTGCACTTGCAAGCCGTCTTGGAAT
>JARHZW010000032.1 GCA_029264685.1 Candidatus Limivicinus sp. | reverse complement strand
TTTATTCAAAACCGTAAATAGAACCGATTTGTGCTTAATTTCTTGCACCCTTATGCAATTTATGATATAATTCAGGCGTCAATGTTCGGATTGGGTTTTGTCAGAGGACAATTAACAGGGGAAGCAGGGTGGAAATCCCTCACGAGGCCGTCACTGTTACAGTCAGATAACCTGCCCAAAGGCGGTTGAACTCCGTCTCATGCACAAAGAACTGCGGCACCCGGTCAAAACCAACGCCGCCCTATTCCGCAGGGCAGCGCCTCTCTTTTGCTTTGTGCAAGGCCGATGATAAGAAAGGAGAGACTTGAATGTCTAAGAAAACAAGAAACATAATAATTGCCGTGGCAGTACTGCTGGTACTGGTTGCGGCAGCAGTAGGAGTATATATGCACTTTGCTCCCGAACCTCAGGACGGAGCAAAGACCATAAATGTTACCGTGGTTCACGGTGACCAGAGCCAAAAGGATTTTACATATAACACGGATGCTGAAAATCTGAGAGCGGCACTTGAACCGGAAGGACTTATCGCAGGTGACGAGTCAGAGTTCGGCCTTTTCGTAAAGACTGTTGACGGCGAGACGGCCGATGATTCTCTTGAGCAGTGGTGGTGCGTCACCAAGGGCGGAGAGATGACAGAGACAGGCGTTGACGGCATTATGATTGCCGACGGCGACACTTATGAGTTCACTCTCAAAACCGGCTGGTAAGCTAAACGCAAAAGAAATAAGCGCCCTGTCCATTATGGGGGCGCTTATATTTGCCGCAAAGATGGCTCTGGCGGCCATTCCGAATGTTAATATAAACTCGGTACTCATCATCCTGACGGCGGTATTTTTCGGCTGGAAGGCGCTGTACGCCGTGGGAGTTTATATTATGCTTGAAGGGCTGATGTTCGGGTTTGGTATGTGGTGGTTCTGCTACTGGTACCTGTGGCCTGTGCTGACTGCTGTGGCCGTGCTGATGCGGAAAAACAACTCGGCTGTTATCTGGGCAGTGGTGGCCGGTATATTCGGCCTGAGTTTCGGGGCTTTATGCTCCATACCTTATATATTCATAGGCGGATGGGAAATGGCTTTGTCCTACTGGGTAAGCGGAATACCTTTTGATTTAGTCCATTGCGGCGGGAACTTCGTGTTCACTCTTATTCTATATAAGCCGCTGTATCAGGCCATGAATACCATACTCAGAAAAACCAAAATTAAAGAATAAAGCAAAGCCTCCGGTAATACACTCAAGCGTATAACCGGAGGCGATTTTTATTTTTATATAAATTAAAATATAGAGCTGTAAATGAGCTGAGACCGATAACAGAATAAATAAAAAGTTTAAATCCGAAAATCCTGCTGCACAAGCTCCTTTAAGAATTCAGCGGTGAAGCTTCTGCCGTTTCCTGTATAGCTTTCCCCGTCGGAAGAGGGGGTATAGACGGAATTTGCAGGCGAAGTGAGGGAATACACGTTCTTGGGGATATCCTGCTGAACACTGTTTGAGGACATGAAAAACAGCATGTCCTGCTCAAGCTCAGGGGCAGGGTATCCTTTAACGGTAAATTTGTAAAATTTGTTCGGATCTCCGTCTTTGATGCCGTAAAAGCTGTTGTAATCCTGAACCGAGGCGTAGCCGCCTAAAAAGTACAGAGAAACAATATCGTCTGAAACCAGCGAGCCTTTAAAGCTGTTGCTTATATGTAAATCCGCAACCGTATATGCAGTTCCGTTAATAAAAGTGTAGCACAGGCCTGTTATCCGGCCTGTCACAATGTCCGTGGAAAGCTTTGTCAGCTCTTCCGTATCAGCTGTGTGGGTCAAGGGGATGTTATGCTCTTTTTCGCCGGAAATGCTATCGTTGTTTATAGCGCAGGAGTTATAAATAAAGTCAGGATAAACAGACTTATCGTGGCTTACAACAACGGCTTCAACCCCTGCCTCACGGAGCGAAACCATTCTTTTGCTGTGCATACCTGCTATATGAATGCCGACTGTAAGCAATATAACAATCAGTACGGTCGTAATAATGAGCTTTGCCCGAGTTCTGTTCAAAATATCACCTCGCCTGAATACAATAGCCGAAAAGGTCTCTATATATAAAACGCTTTTTTCGGGAAAAAGTTTCATGAAAACAGGTGAAAAATAAAATTTAGCAAAGTGCACAATAAAAGAAAAGGTAAAATGCTGTTATTAGGGAAAAATTAGCTTAGCCAAGAGAGGCTTTGATTTTTTCAAGAAATTCATAAGGTACGTTCAGGCTGCCCTTTCCCTCGCCCAGTCGTATATCAGGCTTGCTGATACCGTGAAAATCACTGCCGCCGGTTTTTAGCAGACCATACTCGTCGGCCAAAGCCTCAAGGTAGGCACTTTGCTCCTGAGTATAACCGGAGTAACGGCACTCCATACCCATTAGGCCGTGCTCCATACAGTGCTCCAGAATATCACGGAGTCCGGCGTCATCCCGCTTGTACTGAAAAGGATGAGCCAGAACAGGAACACCCCCCGCTTCACGAATGATTTCAACGGAGCGTTCAATGCTTAGAAAATTTCTGGGCATATAATATTTCTGGCCTTTTTCAACATAGCGGTCAAAGGCATCTCGGGTGTTTCTGGCCAGACCCAGCTCCACCAGAATACGGGCAAAATGGGGCCTGCCAATGACTTCGCCGAAGCGCTGCCGCATTTTATCATAGCTTATTGGGATGCCGTCCGCTGCCATTTTTTCGGCTATCTTCATGTTTCGCATATCACGGTCCTGCACTACCCATTCAAGCACGGGCTTGAGTTTTTCTGAGTTAACATCTACATAGTATCCTAAAATGTGTATGGGGCCGCCGTATTTCGTGCTTATCTCAATTCCCGGTACAACCTCAATTCCCATAAGCTGCCCTGCTTCCGCTGCCAAAGCAAAGCCGGAAACGGTGTCGTGGTCTGTTATGGCTATGGCGGAAAGCCCCTGTGTTTTTGCAAGCTTTACCAATTCCTGAGGGCTGAAGCTGCCGTCAGAGGCGGTACTGTGAACATGTAAATCTATTTTTTTCATTGCTCAATCAAGCTTGCGGCACATTTCGTCATGGGCTGAAAGCTCGGCTCTGTCGTCAAGCGGGGCCAGCTGTGCCGTGCCGTATTTGCGCCGCAGTGCGGTTTCAAGGATAAAGTCGCAGAATTCGGGATTTTTCGGCAGCACGGGGCCGTGGCTGTATGTGCCGAACACATTTTTGTAATGTGCCCCCTCCGTACCGTCTGAACCGTTATTGCCGAAGCCCTTTAAAACCTTACCCAAAGGTGAAACGCCGTTTCCAAGATAAGTTTTGCCGCTGTGGTTTTCAAAGCCTGCCACTACGCTGCCGCCGGCTTCGGGACAGCACTGAAATTTATAATTTCCGATCAGTCTTTCCTTGTCACCCTGTGTGTACATATCGATTGCACCTACAAAGTCCATACACCGACCTTGAGAATTCTTATAGTAATTTCCCAGAAGCTGAAAACCGCCGCAGATGGTCAAAAAGGTGACTCCGTCCTCAACGGCAGCCTTTATCTCTTTGGCTTTTCCATGTTTCAGCTCATCAAGAAGAAGCTGCTGCTCAAAATCCTGACCGCCGCCTATAAACACAAGGTCGAAGCCGTTAAGGGATTTGCCTGTGCCCAGAGGCATACGCTGAACGTCAACAGGTATGTTGCGCCACTGGAGACGCTTGACCATGCAGGTAACATTTCCCCGATCGCCGTAAAGATTTAAGATGTCGGGGTACATATGGCATATTTTAAGTTCCATTTATCTTTCCTCCCCACGCTTATTCCCAAAATTCCGCTCCGCCGCAGCGGTCTATAATGTGAGTGCGGAGGTCAAGCATGGCCGTATAAGTGGGCATGATGAAAACAGCATCGTTTTGCTGCTCCATGAAATCCACAAGCTTTTCGTAATCTTTTTCTACGAGAACATTTTCTTCCGGTATGCCGGCGTATTTAATACGCACCTTCATATCCGCCGCTCTGTCGCCGGAGACCACGACCTTTTGCAGTCTTCCGCCCATTTGGGAAAGAGCTTCAAAATCTGCATCCCATATCCATGATATATCCGTTCCGTCTCCGCTTCTGTCGTTGAGGCAGATAACAAGGCAGAATTTCTCCTTTAAGTTTCCGAGAAAATCTATGACCTGATCGCAGCCGGCAGGATTTTTGACAAGCATCATTTTTGCCCCTGCATTTCCAAGGCTGAACTGCTCCATCCGTCCGAAGCCGCATTTAAAAAGCCCCAGAGCCTTAACGGCGGTTTCACTGTCAATTCCCATTTCACAGACTGCCGCCATGGCACCGGCGGCGTTGTAGATGTTGTACATGGCGGGAAGATTTATGCGGACAAGGCTTCTGCTGCCCTTTATATCCATGATAACGGTGCTGTGGTCCGCTTCACGCTCCAAAATGTCCACGGCCTCGTACTGGGCGTCATGGCGGCAGTATCCGCACTTGGGACATCTGAAACCGCCCAGATGACCGTAGCTTATATAGCTGTACTCATACTCTGTTTTACAGCGAATACAATGGGTGGCATCCGAAATGTCGGAAGGACTGTTATTCCCTGCGGCACTCTTGTTTATGCCGAAGTAAACGATTCTGTTTGGAACATCAAGGGCAAGGGATGAAGTAAGGGAACAGTCCGCATTGAGACAGCACAGGGCGTTTGGTGCATGCAGAATACCCTCTTTTATGTTTTCCAGAGTGTGAGTGACTTCGCCGAAGCGGTCAAGCTGATCTCGGAAAAGGTTCGTGACAACTATTACCTGAGGCTGAAGCTCTCCGAATACCTTTCTTGCGGCTGCCTCGTCGCACTCGATAACGGCGTACTGCTTTCTCATTTTGCCGCTGAGGGAGCAGTTCATCACAAATTCCGTAGTAATGCCGCTTATGAGATTTGCTCCGGACTTATTTGAAAAATAACTTTTATCTGCCAGAGCAAAAGCCTCTTCTATCATTCTGGCAGAGGTGGTTTTGCCGTTGGTTCCGGTGACGGCAACGGTTTTTACATCTTTTGACAGAATTCCCAGAAGCTCAGGGCATATCTTCAGGGCTATTCTTCCCGGCATGGCGGTACCGCCCCGATGGAGAAGCCTTGATAAAAGGCGGAGAAGTTTACAAACTGCGATGGCTGTAAATGCTTTGAAATTCATATGCTATGCTCCTTTAAAAGCGCTCGATTATCTCATATGTAATAAGCTTTAAAATTATGTACCTAAATATATATTATAACACGGCAAATTTATATGAGCAAGAAATATATAGGCAGGGCTTTACGGTAAAAGAAAAACGGAGCGGTTCTTCCGCTCCGTTTTCTATATTTGAGGACAAAATGAAAAAGAAAATTATCTTTACTTGCAGGTATAATCATAGCCCTCAGATGTTTCATAATAAAGCTTAATTTTGTTACAGAAATGTAAAATGAAATATATTTCAGTCGAAAGACAGGTTCCATACGGTGTCGGCAGGAATTATATCCCTGTCGGCGGCGATATAAAGCTCTCCGCTTTCGGCGGGACTGTATAACTCCACCTTCTCTACACCGAGGGCAGTGCCGATTGAAGCGGCAACAATACGCCGCTGTGATTCGTCTGCACAGATAAGCTCACGGATGATACCTTTTTCTCCGTCCTTGTATGCAGCGGCTATACCGCAGCCCGCAGCGTAAAATCCACCGCCGTTTTCAACACACATGATTCTCTCAAGCTCAAGACTGAAATCTGAGAGGTGAAGATGAGGCCGGTCTTTAAGCATACTTTCACGCCACAGCATATATTCCGTGGAAGATAAAGGCATATAAAGCTCCAGAGGGGCACTGTCTATAATTTGCTTTTTGCGGTAAAGAGCGCATTTTACGCCTATAAGCTTCTCATACCAGCCGTAAAGGCTCTCTTCGGCAGGAAGAATGGTGATTATCTCCGCTTCACGCTCACGGGCTTTCTCGGCAGCGGCTTTTACAAGGGCTCCGCCAATGCCGTTATGACGGTAGTTTTTATTAACCGCAACAGCGTAGATGTAACCGCATACGGGAGCGTGCCCGTTTTCTCCGCAGGAAGGCAGAATAAGCTCCTGACCGCACAGCACATAAGCGGCACCGGCAATGGTGCCGTCAATTTCCGCTACAAGGCCTGTGCCTGTGTCTTTGAGCATACTGAAAAAACTGTTTACAAAATTTTCCTCATCCTCAAAGTTTTCAAGCCAGAGAGCCTTGAGCTTTTCCACATCCTTATTTTCGTATTCACGAATAATACAGTTACTCATATTTCCACCTCGCTGAATACTTTTTCAAAATATACTCCGGCTTATATGAGAGCTTGGAGCGGCGAAGAGAGGGGAGACCCATGTCGTCCTCACGGTTTATATATTTCAAATCAGGGTGATTTTTTATAAGCATACGGCAAAGCTCACGGCATACCATTGGGTATGCGCCGTTTATTGCGGGGTCTGCCTTTTCAAAGTTTACATCGAAGCAATCAGCGCTTGTCATTTCGCCCATAGAAAAGCCGATTACTTTTCCGTCACTTTTTAAGATGCCGCCTTCCATAGCCAAATGTTCATATGCGGCAAAAGCTTCCTGAATGGCTTCCAGCTCATATGCTATGCTCTCGTCAAGCCTCTGACTGTTGTCGCTGATCCATGAATTCAGCATATCCTGACATTGATGGATATTATCCGGACTTATAGGCAGAAATTCCCACCGGTGAACAGCCTCGAAACGGTTGCAGTGGTTCTTTTTGCTGTGGAGAGCTTTTCCGGAGAAAGTTGAAAGCTTTTCCGCAAGGTAAATGTAGTCTGCTTTGGCTTCGTTTTCTTCAAAAATAAATTTTTCAGGATATTCCGCTTCCAAAATTTCCCGCTGCTTTTCGGTCACTCCCTTGATTATCAGAGGACAGCCGATTTCTTCGGCGTGAGTCTTGAGCGCTTCAACAGCGGGTTTTACGGGTCCTGAGCCGATAGGATAGACAAAAAACGGTTCTTCCTTATAGCATAGTTTGATGAGGAGTCTTTTTTCAAAGGGACACAGAAGCTGTTTATATGTCTTGTCCCAAATGTACATATTTACAAAGTTAAAGTCGGCGCTGGGGCTGTTTTCCTCCATGACAATTTCGGTTACCCAGTCCTTATCCTGAAGGCTTATCGGTTTAAATTCAAGCATGGGGTCTCAGTATGTTCTGGTGCAGACAGAACGAATCTCCTTTCTAATGGCCCTTAAATCCATAAAGGCCTCGGGTCTTTTGCTTATATCACGGAGCAGTGCAGAGGGGTGATAGGTGGCCATTACATGGCGGCCGTCAATATCGAACCACTCTCCGTGCTCTCTTGTGATACGAAAATCTTCTTTTATTATGGCCTGAGCGGATATTCTGCCCAGACAAACGATTATCTTCGGGTCAACCAGCGCAATCTGCCGCCTGATCCATTCGTTACAGGCGTCCTGCTCAACATTCAGCGGGTCTCGGTTTCTGGGTGGACGGCATTTCACAATGTTGGCAATGTAGAACTTTGTTCTGTCCAGATCAATCATTTCCATCATTTTATCAAAAAGCTGTCCCGCAGGGCCTACAAACGGCACGCCCTGAATGTCTTCCTGCTCTCCGGGGCCTTCACCGATGAACATTATTTCCGCATCCGTATTTCCGTCTCCGAAAACAAGATGCCGTCTGGTGTCTCCCAGAGAGCAGCGCCTGCATCCGGCGCAGTCGTTTTTCAGCTTATCCCAACTGTCCATAATTATTCCTCCGTTCCCTGTGCCAGCGAAAGCAGAAGCTCACGCTTGTTAAACTGAGGGAATTCCATAACGTAATCAAGGAGAAACAGCAGCATCTCTCCCAGTTCTTTTCCACAGAGACCTATTTCCGCAAGGTCGTTTCCCGTAACGGCAAGGTGCTTCAGAGAGAAACATTCGCCGCTTTTGAGCACGGCTTTTAGCTGCTTCTGATAACAGCCTTCTCTGAGGCAGTCTCCGCAGACGGCGGCACAGCTTACCGTGTCAACTCCGTATTTATTAAGTAATCTTTTCCACTCCACGGGCGTGTTGGGACAGTCCGGCTCCATAAGCATTCGGGCGGCACTGCGGCATACCTTTATGCTTCTTTTGTCAAGCCTCAGCTTCAGCAGAAACTCTTCGATTGAATCTATACAGCCGCAGCTTTCCAGCAAAACGCAAAAACAGGTCCAGCGGTTAAGAGCTTTTTTTGGAAGCTTTCTCAGGCAGCCTCCGTCGTTTATGAGAGCGGGGCGGCAGGTGAGAAAACTGTCCATAAGGCCAAGCTCAATTAACATGAAAACCTTTTCCGGAGCGGGACTGAGAAGGGTTTTCTCAATCTCCTCCCGTATCCGTTCCGGTGCGATGTTTACGGCTAAGGGAGCCTTCAGCCGTATGGCTTCAAGGGTTTCCGGCTCAATATCAAAATCGAGACGGGCGGAGAAACGGACGGCTCTGAACATACGCAGGGCATCCTCTTCAAAGCGGAGCCGGGGCAGGCCTACAGCCCGAATAAGGTGCTTTTCAATGTCGCTTACACCGTTGAAGGGGTCTGCCATAAGCCCGTCCGGAGAAAAGGCTATGGCGTTCATGGTAAAGTCCCGACGGCTCAGATCCGTTGTCAGGTCGCCAACAAAGCTCACCATGTCCGGATGTCGGTGGTCGCTGTAGGAGCCTTCCGAGCGGAAAGTGGTGACTTCTGCGGAATGGGAATTGACTTTGACGGTAACGGTACCGTGCTTTAATCCGGTGGGCTCAGAGTTAGGGAAAATTTCCATAACCTGCTCCGGCAAAGCACTGGTGCTTATATCCCAGTCCTGCGGCATACGACCCATAAGCATATCTCTTGTACAGCCGCCTACAAGAAAAGCCTGATGACCTCTGGATTGGAGGGTAACAAGAATATTCCGTACATATTTCGGAGGATAAACGGCAGGCATTGACTCACTCCTTTTTTCAATTTATAACCTTAGGAAATATTATGAAGACAAAGAGCATAAGAATTACTTGCAAGAAATGTCAATGGGTATTATAATACAGATTGGCTTTCTATGTGCATTTTAACATCTTGACAGCTAAACATCAATACCCATAAAAATTATGGGATTAAATTCGACTGTTTTTTCATCGTTTTCCGTTGAGCGGAGCTTTATGCGGCAGTCGGCAGTATAATTTGAAACGGAGTTAGATATGTCAGATTTTTCAAACTTTCTTTCCCCCGGCAGAAAAGGGCATCTGATTGGAGTGGGCGGGGTTTCCATGTCCTCTCTGGCGGACCTTTTAAACGGTATGGGAATAAATATTACAGGCTCAGATATGAACGAAGGTCCCAATCTTAAAAACCTGAGAGATAAGGGGATTAAGATATTTATGGGACACAAGGCGGAGAATATTACGGATGATGTGGAATTTGTTGTCCGCACGGCCGCTGTTCACGATGATAACCCTGAGATTATGGCGGCTCATCAGAAGGGAATTCCTGTTTTTGAAAGAACTCAGGCTTGGGGTGCGATCTCAAAGGACTACGCCAATGCTCTCTGTATTTCCGGTACCCACGGCAAAACCACAACCACTTCCATGTGCACCCATATTCTTATGGCGGCAGACAAAGACCCTACCGTCATGATAGGCGGAACTCTGCCTCTGCTGAATGCAGGCCACAGAGTGGGCCATGGCAACACCATAGTTATGGAGGCCTGCGAATACTATAATTCCTTCCTGTCCTTCCACCCCACCGTGGCGGTTATTCTGAACATTGAAGCCGACCATCTGGATTTCTTCAAGGATCTGGAAGATGTGCAGCGCTCTTTCAGAGCTTTTGCATCCAGAGTTCCAGATGACGGCTATATTGTTGCCAACATGGACGACAGCAACACCATGGAGGCCATAAAAGATATTGACAGAAAGGTCATAAGCTTCGGCCTTACAGAGGATGCGGATGTATACGCAAGAGATGTCCGCTATATAGGTGCAAACAGCGAGTTTGACATTATGTATAAGGGCAAGCTGTTCACAAAGGTGACTCTCCATGTTCCCGGAGAGCACAACGTTAAAAATGCTCTTGCCGCCACAGCCGCAGCAATCTGCCTGGGCGTTAAGCCCTATGCGGTCAAGTACGGTCTTGCCGGTTTTACGGGAGCAGGAAGACGCTTTGAGTTTAAGGGAAAGTTCAACGGTGCAGATGTTTATGATGATTACGCTCATCATCCCGGCGAGCTGGGCGCACTGCTGGATGCGGTAGAGAAGCTGAATTATAAGCGTGTGGTGCTGGTGTTCCAGCCTCACACTTACACAAGGACTGCGGCTCTTTTCGACGATTTCGTGGAGCAGTTAAAGCGTCCGGATGTGCTTTTGCTTGCGGAAATTTTTGCTGCAAGAGAAAAGAACACTATAGGAATTTCTTCCGCCTCACTGGCTGAAAAAGTGGAGGGAGCGGGCTTCTTCGGCAGCTTCCCCGAGCTTGAAAATGAGCTTAGGCGTATTGCGTCACCGGGCGACATTATTCTTACTGTGGGTGCAGGAGACGTGTATAAAATCGGCGAAAATCTTGTAAAGTGACCTAAAATTTCAAAGCGGTGGGTTTCTGTTATGTGTAGTTTAGCTAAAATCACAAAATATTATTGACAAGTGTAATTCGCTAAACTATAATCGAGTTAAAGTTTTGAAAGGAGCGTACTGAGTTATGCGTTTTGTATCCAACAGCAACAACAGCATGATGGCCATGATGTACATGATGAACATGTGCATGATGATGCGCGCGCAAAAATCCAGTTCGCCGACTTTCTAAGAGCCATCAAAAGGAAATTTTAATTCAAATTTTCAAGGCCGGGAAGCAAGCGAGCTTCCCGGTCTTTTTGTTTTTCCTTAAACTGTAAAATTTTGGAGATGATTTAAGTGATTGAGCTAAAGCACATGTGCAAGACCTATAAAACCTCAGGCAGAGACATTGTGGCGCTGGACGACATAAATCTTAAAATAGAGGACGGAGAAATATTCGGAATTATCGGCCTTTCAGGTGCCGGTAAAAGTACTCTTGTAAGATGTATAAATCTGCTTGAAAAGCCCACTTCCGGTGATGTGATCATAGACGGAAAGAATATCACGGCTCTGAAGAAAAAGGAGCTTTTAAAACTCAGAGAGTCAATCGGGATGATATTTCAGGGCTTCAACCTTTTGGAGCAGAGAAATGTGCTGAAAAATGTGTGCTTTCCTATGGAAATAGCAGGTGTTGGGAAGAAGGACGCCGAAAAAAGAGCGAAAGAGCTGCTGGAAATTGTAAGTCTGGGCGACAGGGCGGAGTCCTATCCCTCCCAGCTCTCCGGCGGACAGAAGCAGAGAGTTGCCATTGCAAGAGCCCTTGCCATGAAGCCAAAATATCTCCTTTGCGACGAAGCTACCTCCGCTCTCGACCCTACAACCACACGCTCAATCCTTGAACTGCTGAAAGAAATTAACCAGAAAATGGGAGTTACAATAGTTGTTATAACCCATGAAATGAAGGTTATAGACCAGATATGCGACAGAGTTGCAGTTATTGACAACAGCCGCATAGCGGAGGAGGGCAAAGTGAGCGATGTGTTCGCAAAGCCTAAATCCAGCATTGCAAGAGAACTGATAATTCCGCAGGACAGGGCAGTGCTTGACACAAAGGGCGGCAGAAAGCTCCGCCTTACCTTCAATAATCATTATTCCAATGCACCTGTAATTTCAAATATGGTGCTGGAGTGTCAGGCTCCGGTGAATATCCTCTTTGCCGACACAAGGGAATTCGAGGGTGCCATATACGGACATATGATAATCGAGCTGCCAAAGGACAGCCGTCAGGAGGACAAAATTATTTCATGGCTCAAAGAGAGCAACATACAGTGGAGAGAGGAGGATTAAGCCATGTTTTCAGAAATGTTTTATAAACTCTGGGATAATAATCTTATCCAGATGGGCATATGGGAAACGATTTATATGACCGTGATCTCAACGGCAGTTGCCTACCTTCTGGGGCTGCCTTTAGGTATCATACTTAATGTTACGGATGACAAGGGCATATGCCCCATGCGCTGGCTCAACAGGGTGCTCAGCGTGGTGGTGAACTTTTTCAGAAGTATTCCCTTTATAATCCTTATGATAGCCATGCTCCCTGTTGCAAAGCTTATAGTGGGTACATCCCTTGGAAATAAGGCCACCATCGTAATGCTGATCATAGCCGCTGCACCCTATGTGGCAAGAATGGTGGAAAGCTCCATTAAAGAAGTAAACTCCGGCATTATTGAAGCTGCCCAGTCAATGGGCGCAAGCAACTTTCAGATAATTCGGAAGGTGCTTCTCCCCGAAGCAAAGCCCTCCCTTATTGTGGGAGCGGTCATATCCATGGTAACCGTTCTCGGTTACTCCGCAATGGCAAGCACCATAGGCGGCAAAGGCCTGGGTCAGATCGCCGTTGTGTACGGACACCAGAGAGGAAATTCCGATATTATATGGATATGCGTATTTTTAACTGTTATTATCGTTCAGATAATTCAGGAGTTGGGTATGTACATTGCCCGACGGACAGATAAAAGAGTTAGAAACTAAGAAAAAACATTTGGAGGAAACGAAAATGAAAAAGACTCTTGCTATTATCTTATCTCTTGTCCTTGCCACAGCTCTTTTTGCAGGCTGCGGCTCAGAAAAAGCACCGGAAGAACCTGCTGCTCCCGAAACCGCAGCACCTGAAACTGCTGCCCCCGAGACAGAAGAAAACCCCGCAGCCGGAACTGATGGCCTTGAAGTAATAAAGGTTGGCGCAAGCTCCGCTCCTCACGCAGTGATTTTAGAGCAGATCAAGCCTGTTCTGGCTCAGGCCGGCTACGACCTTGAAATCGTCATTTTTGACGACTACATTCTCCCCAACACTGCCCTCAATGACGGTGAGCTTGACGCAAACTACTTCCAGCACACCCCCTACCTCAAGTCCTTTAACGCTTCAAACAACATGGAGCTGGTGGCTGTTGAACCTGTTCATTATGAGCCCTTCGGCATCTACGGTAAAGGCGTTTCCGCACTGTCCGAGCTGAAGGAAGGGGCCACTATTCTGATTCCCGCAGATGACTCCAACGAGACCAGAGCTCTTCTTCTGCTCCAGCAGGAGGGCCTGATCGTACTTCCTGAAGGCGTTACCGCTGAGGGCAGCGTTACCACTCTGGACATTGTGGACGCAAAGGGCTACGACGTTCAGGCAATCCCTGCCGACACTGTTTCCGCCCAGCTTGAAAACTCCGCAGACGGTACCATTGCAGTTATAAACGGCAACTACGCAATTCAGGCCGGACTCAAAGTAGCGGATGCACTGGCACTGGAAGCTGCTGACGGTGACGCAGCGCTTACCTACGCAAATGTGATTGCCTGCCGTAAGGGCGACGAGAGCAGCGAAAAAATTCAGGCTCTCATCAAGGCTCTTCTCACAGATGATGTTAAAAACTTCATGGACACAGAGTTTAACGGCGCTGTAAAGGCTGTATTCTAACAGCGGAAATGTATGAAAAAATCCTTTGGGGTATATCCCCAAAGGATTTTTCGCTTAATTGCGGCAGGTGAAAAGAATTACCTGTCGTTTTTTTGCTATCTGCCGTAAAAGCTCTATGGCCTGCTCATAGCGCTCACGGTCAAAATTGACCAGAGCATCGTCTATTATAAGGGGGCAGGGCTCACCCTTGGGAAGGGCAAGCTCACACACTGCAAGCCGCACCGCCAGATACAAAAGGTCGTAAGTGCCGCTGCTTAAATACTGGGAGCCTCTGGCCACTATATCCTCTCCAGTGCGGGCTGAGGCGGAGAAGTCACGATCAATAAGCACGTCCTCATACTTGCCGCCTGTTACGGCGGACATATATTTTGCGGCAAGTTTGCCGATTTCAGGGGAAAAACGGGTTTGCATCTCTTTGTCAGCTTCCGCCAAGGTGTCAATGGCAAGGGAGATGGCGGAATATTCGCCCTCCAGCTGTTCGTACATTTCCCTCATGCAGCCAAGCTCACTGGAGAGAACCAGAGGGTCTCCCATGGCGGAAAGCCTGCCTTTGAGACCGGCAATCTGAGCGGAAATTTGTTCAGCCCGTTCTCTTGCAGCCGCCAGTTCACGGCTCAGTCTTGCCGCTTCAGAGCTTCCGCCTGCAAAATCAAGCTGTGAAAGGGCTTCGTTTTCAAGCTCGGCCTGTTTTTCGTGGCAGAGAGCATAGGCCTCACGGGTCTCATATTCATGCTGTTCGGCTTTCTGAACCGCATCCCATAGAATATTGTGCTTTTCGAGAATAGGGTAAATGTCTTTGATTTCCGACACCCTGTATTTTTTTAGTATAAGTCTCGTCTGTTCCTGTGCATTAAGGTCAGCCTGCTTTAACTTTGCGTAGCGAAGCAAAAGAATAACTGCGGCTATGCAGAACAGGGCGGCCAGAATTATAAAAACCACATTGGATTTAGAGGCGTACAGTCCGGCAAATACTACTGCCAGAATAAAGCATATAATGGCCGGAAGCAAAACGAAAAAGCTGTTGCTTCGTTTTTCCAGAGCCTTTAGGCGGGCTGTATCATGTTTTACCTCTTCTTCAAGCTCAATGTCGCTTCTGTCACCGAAGCGGCTGGTACGCAGCTCTTCACGGCGTATGGACAGTTCTTCCATGGCCTTGTCATGTTCAGCGCTGCGCTCTTTAAGCTCGCTGCGGCCTGAACTGAGCCTGTTGAGAGATTCCTTCCTCTGGCGCTTGCGGCTCTCGGTGACTGCGATTTCAAGGTTTAGACAGTCCTGCCTTGCGCTCAGAAGCTGGGCCTCCATCTGCTCCAGAGTACTTACAGCACCGTTCATTTCGTCAAGCTCACGCTCGTTTTTTTCTATTTTCACCTCAAGCTCAGGCAAATATCCACGGCGGTTGTAGCGGCGTTTTCTCTGCCAGGCATGAAGACGCTCGTCACACTCGGTGTATGAACTGCCCTCCTCGCCGGTGGCAACTATTGAGCTTATTCTTTTTTCAAGCTCCGGACTGCCGTTTACCGCAACCTCACCTTGCGGAATATATGCGCTGCGGTTGAAATCATCTTTGGAAACGCCCGTCAGCTGCTCGCCTGCGTTTCCGGAGTTGAGCCCCTCGACTTTGGTATTAGTGCCGGTGTAAACAGCAGAAAACTCACGCATAGGCGCATTTTTAGCTCTTGAACTGCGGTTTATTGTTATATCGCAGCCGTTTGAAACCAGCTCCATGCTGCCCTCCATGGGAGCGCCGGACCAGGGGGCATAACGCAGCTTGTCCGGAAGAGAGCCTTTTTTTACTCTCTCGGCGCTGTCTATACCGTAAAGCATGGCTCTTATAAAAGCGCACCATGTGGTTTTTCCGCTCTCGTTAGGGGCGTTTATTATATTCAGACCTTCATGGAATGTGAGACTTTCGTTTTGAAGTTTTCCAAAGGAGGCTGTGGCTTTATTTATCTTCATGTATTACAAGCTCCTCCCCGTTGTCGAGAGCGGCCAGCCCCCAGCGTGCGGCCTGCTCGATTTCTTCTCGCTCCTGCGGACTTCCTGCCTTTTTATACAGACTGTGAAGCTTTTTGAGAAAAATTCCTCTGAGACTGTCCTCTCCTGCCTTTTCCCAAACGGAGCATGACATTTTGGTCTCGTCTCTCAGCTGAAGCTCAAAAAACATGTGAGACAGATTTTCGTATAGCTCTTTAATGTTAGGGCTTTGCTCTGCATGACCCTTTAAAATTATGCGGTAGATGTCACGGACGGTATCATCGGGAAGCTTGCTGTTGATGGCTATAAGGGGGTCGGAGTCTGTTACATCCACATTCATGATCTGATATCGCCGTGAGGCAATGGAGAAGGGGGTGAGAGTGCAGTCGTCATCCTTAAATTCAACTATGCTGACGGTTTTCTCCCCAGTCTCGTCGAAGCCTCGGCCCTCGGGACAGCCGGGCCATGAATAGTATGTGGAGCCGGCTTTTTTCAGACCGCCGGCTTTGTGAATGTGGCCAAGCGCCACATAGTCCATACCGCTGTTTTCAAGCTCTTTTTCGCTTATTGGGTTGTACACCGAGTCGGGGTTTCCAAGCTCGCCGTGTATACACATAATATTATAGTAGTCTTCCTGCCTTTCAGCACAGAAATTTTCAAGCATGGGTCCGCTGTGGCTGTCTGTAAAGGCGGCACCGTAAACAAAGACTTTAAGCTCCGGCAGTTCAACTCTGCTGATAGCGGAGGAGCTGAAAATATGCACATTTTCAGGGAGCTTAAGCCGTGCATAGGGACTTTTTGGCGTATAGTAGTCATGATTTCCGGGAGCTATGAACACGGGAGCGGGTATGCTGCCCAAAGCTCTTACAAGCTCCTCGCCTGTTTCGTAGTAGGCTTTTGAACTGTCCAGCAGATCGCCGCTGAGAAGCACCAGATCCACATGCTCACGCTGACTCAGCTCAGCCATGGCACTTAACAGTTCTCTCTGCTCAGCCCTGCGAACGGCGGCCTTGCTCCCCGGCAGCCCCTCAAAAGGGGAGTCCAGATGAAGGTCGGCGGAGTGAAGGATTTTTAAATTTCTCATGTCAGTCTGATCCCCTCTGCCTTGAGGCATTTACCGGTGGCTTCATCAATATCGAATATGCAGCCTTCAATTTTGCACGGGCCTTTGGCGCTTTCATAGCGTCTGGGAGGGTCTCCCATAAACTTTCCTATGCTCTGTTTTGCTTCTACTCCCAAAACGGAGTTTATAGGCCCTGTCATGCCCAGATCGGTAATATAGCCGGTGCCGTTAGGCAGCACGCAGGCGTCCGAGGTCTGAACATGGGTGTGAGTACCCCAGACGGCGCTGGCCTTGCCGTCAAGCATATATCCCATTGCACGCTTTTCGCTTGTGCCCTCTGCATGGAAGTCCACCAGAATTATTTTTTCCCTGATCTCCTGAAAATAGCCGTCTGCAATGACAAAGGGATTGTCCGTGTTGCTGTCAAGAGTAAAGCGGCCCATAAGGTTCATTACGCACACATCCCCGAAAGCGGTGCCGTATACGCCGATACCTCTGCCGGGACACTGAGGGCCAAAGTTTGCAGGACGAAGAATTCCGCCGCACTCATCCAGATAGGGGCGCAGCTCCGTTCTTGTCCATGTGTGATTTCCGAGGGTGATTACATCGGCTCCCGCCCGAAAAATAAATTCAGCCTGTCGGGGAGTGATACCCACCACATTTGCGTTTTCTCCGTTTACCACGGTGAAATCAATACCCTGTGCTTTTTTATAGGAACTGAGGTGTCTGTTAAGATAGTCAAGCCCGGGCTCGCCGCAAACGTCGCCCACAGCCAAAATTCTGACGCTCATATCTTATCCTCCATTAAAATCTCATTATATGGATATTATACCACATTTTACATGAAAGCTTCAACGCAATTAATGCACATAATAGAAGTACAAAATGTAAATGGAGGTAAATAATTTATGAACAAGAAGAAAATGTATATCGGAGCAGGACTGGGAGCACTTGCAGTAGGTACGGCGGCAATGCTTTTTAAGCCCAGAAAAAAACACAAAATGAAAAGCGCCATGGGCAAGGCTTTGAAGACTATGGGGGATGTTGCCGACTCAATATCCGATACTATGGGCTGGTAAAACCGGTTTTTACGCTGTAATATAAAAAATTTCAAAAAAATTTAAAAAACCCCTTGCATTTTATTCCAAACTGTGCTAATATAATCAAGCTTTGAGAAATGCGCTGTTAGCTCAGCTGGATAGAGCGTCTGGCTACGGACCAGAAGGTCAGGGGTTCGAATCCCTTACAGCGTGCCAAGCGGAAGACCGAGGATTTTTCCTCGGTCTTTTTTTCTTTCCGTACTTGATAGTTTAAATTCAGCTATGAGCATATTTTCAATCTTCCGTCTTGTGCGGAAAAGCTTTCGAATTAACTGCTCACAAATCCGATTTTTGGCTCGGATACGGGATAACTTCCTTTTGAAAATCATTATTTAGGCCTCCGCCGCTGTTCTGCGGCGGTTTTTTGTTGTCCTTGGGGAGAAAGTGTGGTAGAATATTACCCCGAAAAAACAATCAGAGATGTCCGTATGTTTTACGGAAAAAGGAGTTATTGATTTGG